>CAZOUC010000129.1:5446-6764 GCA_964582825.1 uncultured Enterobacteriaceae bacterium
CCGAGTGCCTGCCGGCCGACCTGCGCCTGTCCCTGCAGGACGCGCTGCGGCGAATCCACCAGCCCGACCCCGGCGACGACGCCGCACGACTGGTCGCCGGCGAACACCCCTGGCAACGCCGGCTCGCCTTCGAGGAGCTGCTGGCCCACCAGCTCAGCCTGCTGATCCTGCGCCGCAGGCGCCGTGCCCACGGTGCGCCGGCACTGGTGCGGAGCCGCCGCCTCGCGCCGCGCCTGGTCGACACGCTGCCCTTCGCGCTGACCGGGGCCCAGCAGCGCGTACTGGCGGAAATCGGCCAGGACCTAGCCCGGCCCGAGCCGATGATGCGCCTGGTGCAGGGCGACGTCGGTTCCGGCAAGACGGTCGTGGCGGCGCTGGCGGCCCTGCAGGCGATCGAGCAGGGCTACCAGGTCGCGGTCATGGCGCCGACCGAGATTCTCGCCGAGCAGCACCTGGCGTCGTTCCGCCAGTGGCTCGAACCGCTGCAGCTCGGCGTGACCCTGCTGACCAGCCGTCTGCCTGCCGCGGAGCGCCGCGAGCGCCTGGCCGATCTCGCCGAAGGCCGGCTGGCACTGGCCATCGGTACCCACGCCCTGTTCCAGTCGCAGGTGCGCTTCCACCGTCTGGGCCTGGTGATCATCGACGAGCAGCACCGTTTCGGGGTCCACCAGCGCCTGTCGCTGCGCGACAAGGGCGAAGCGCAGGGCCTGCTGCCGCACCAGCTGGTGATGACAGCGACGCCGATCCCGCGCACCCTGGCGATGACCGCCTACGCCGACCTCGACAACTCGGTCCTCGATGAGCTGCCGCCCGGCCGCCTGCCGGTGGACACCGTGGTGGTCGGCGACACGCGCCGCGACGAGGTGATCGAACGCGTGCGCGCATCCTGCCGCGAGGGCCGGCAGGCGTACTGGGTCTGCACCCTGATCGAAGAATCCGAGTCCCTGCAGTGCCAGGCAGCCGAGACCACCGCCGGGGAGCTGCGCGAGCGTCTGCCGGAGCTGCGTGTCGGTCTCGTGCACGGCCGCCTCGGCGCGGCGGAGAAACGCCAGGTCATGGACGGTTTCGGCGCCGGCGAGATCGACCTGCTGGTGGCCACGACCGTGATCGAGGTCGGCGTCGACGTGCCGAATGCCTCACTGATGATCATCGAGAACGCCGAGCGCCTGGGTCTGGCGCAGCTGCACCAGCTGCGCGGTCGCGTCGGCCGCGGCAGCGCGGCCAGCCACTGCGTGCTGATGTACCGCTCCCCGCTGTCGCTGCTCGGGCAGCAGCGCCTGCAGGCCCTGCGCGAACTGCGCGATGGTTTTGCGCTCGC
>CAZOUC010000130.1:0-6761 GCA_964582825.1 uncultured Enterobacteriaceae bacterium
GACGATGTAGTCACCGGTGTCGACGTGCGGAGTGTATTCGGGCTTGTGCTTGCCGCGCAGGCGGTGGGCGATCTCGGCGGCGACGCGGCCGAGCACCTTGTCGGTGGCATCCACGACGAACCACTGCTGCTCGACCTGTCCCGGCTTGGCACTGTAAGTCTTCATGTTGGGGCCTCGGCTTTGGGCGGTCTGCGCTCGAAAAAAGAGGGCGAATACTACACCACGCCCCGGAATCCCGGCAAGCGCGATGCTGGCAATTTTCACGGGCGGTCGCCGGACCCGGGCGGGGCATCGCGCCATCCCGGCGGCCCTCCAGGGTTCCTGACTCGCGTGCCGGGCGTTCAGGGCAGGTGCGGGCGCGCCAGATACTCGTGGCTGCGCATCTCGAGCAGTCGCGAGCGGGTGCGCTCGAATTCGAAGGCCAGGCGCCCGCCGGTGTAGAGGTCCTCGAGGGGAGCCGCCGCCGAAAGCACCAGCTTCACGTTGCGGTCGTAGAGCACGTCGACGAGGTTGATGAACCGGCGCGCCGCGTCGTCGCGGTCCGGCGTGAACACCGGCACGGCCGAAACGAGGACGGCGTGGAACTCCCGAGCCAGTTCGAGGTAGTCGTTCTGGGACCGGGGGCCCTCGCAGAGTTCCGCGAAATCGAACCAGACCACGTCGTCGGCGCAGCGGCGCACCCGCAGGGAGCGCCCCTCTATCGTCAGGTCGACGTCGGCACGACCCGGATCGGGCGCCAGCTGACGAAAGCTCTCCGCCATGCTGGTCTCGGCGCTGGCGTCGAGCGGAGCATGGTACAGCTCCGCCTGTTCGAGGACGCGCAAACGATAATCGGTGCCCCCGTCGACATTGACGACCGACAGCTTGGCCTTCAGCAGGTCGATCGCCGGCAGAAAACGCGCGCGCTGCAGGCCGTCCCGGTAGAGTTCGTCGGGAATGATGTTGGAGGTCATGACCATCGTCACGCCGCCCGCGAACAGGCCCTCGAGCAGCCGCGCGAGAATCATCGCATCGGTGATGTCGGACACGAAGAACTCGTCGAAACACAGCACAGCGCACTCGCCGGCGAGCTGCGCCGATACCTCGTCGAGGGGGTTCTTGCGGCCGGCCCGCGCCTTCAGCTCCGCGTGGACCTGCTGCATGAAGCGGTGAAAGTGCACGCGCCGCTTGTCCGCAAAGGGCAGCGACTCGTAGAACAGGTCCATCAGGAAGGTCTTGCCGCGCCCCACGCCGCCCCAGAAATACAGGCCGCGCTCCGGCTCTCGGCGCCTGGCGCGCAGCAGGCCGCCGAGCAGGCGACCGCGCCGGGCCGCGCGGCGCTGAATCAGCCGCTGGTGCAGATCGTCGAGCAGCCGAACCGCCTGCTCCTGAGCCGGATCGTGAACGAAATCAGGGGCTTGCAGGAATTCGCGATAGCGAACCAGCGGTCTCATGGCAGCTCGGGAACGTCGTTTCGTCGGGCAATGTAGCTGTGCCGGCGCGGCGACGCAACGCGACACTGTGACATCATCGGTGGCGCGGTATACTCGCACAGGGCAAGCTCGGGACATCGACAGCGGAGGCGGCGATGACAGAAGACGCAGTAATCTTGACCTTGGGCCTGGGCGCCCTGGCGATCGGTTTCGTTACCGGTCTCGTGTTCGGCCGGCACAGCAGCGCCGACAGCAAAAAGCAGGAAGAAACCGAACAGCGGCTGCAGGAAACCGAGGCGGCCCTGAACCAGTACCGGGACGAAGTCACCAGCCATTTCCGGCAGACCGCCGACCTGGTCAACCGGCTGACCAGTGACTACCGGGCCGTGCACCAGCACCTCGCCGACGGCGCGCAGCGTCTGTGCACCCAGCCCCCCGAAGGTGAACAGAAGCTGCTCGAGCCGCTCGCCGAGCGCAGCGCGTTGACGGAGGACGCTCCCGCAGAGCCAGAGACCGCGGAACCGGCCATGGCGGCGCAGGGCGCCGGCGACGCCGACGCCGGCGAGCCGGACACCAAGGGCGAGGAGACCCGGGGGCCGGTCTCGGCAGAGGCCGGATCCGTGACCGACGAGACGGCAGCGGACGACGACCAGGACAAGCGGCAGGCCAGTACCGCCGCAGCGACCGACGAGCCTCCCGCCAGCGCCGGTCAGCAGGACGCGGCCCGGGCGGACGCGGAGCCCGTCGAACCCACGAAAGCCGAAGCCGAGCCCGCGAAGGCCGAAAAGGCCGATGAACTCGAGCTCGACGAGGACGCCGAACTGCGCCCGCCCCTCGATTACGTGCCGGCCGGCCTCAAAGCGAAGGAAGACGGCGTGGAGAAGGCCGCTCCTGAGGGCGAGCTGAAGCCGCCGCTCGACTACGCGCCGCGACGCAATCCCAAGGATGGCGGCGTGCTGCGCGAGGACTACGGCCTGGAGAAGACCGGCTCCTGACCAGACGCGTCGCCAGGACCTCTCCCGCCGTCGCTCCGGGGCTCGGCCCACGGTGAGGTGGCTGCAGTCGCTGGGCTGGCCGGTCGCGACCGGTCTGCTGCTCGCCTTCCTCTACCTGGAAACCACGCAGCAGGCGCCGCACGACGCAGCGCCTGCCGTACAGGCCACCGCCAGTTACGCCGACGCGGTCAGCCGGGCCTCGCCAGCGGTCGTGAACATCTTCACGACCAAGGTCGTGCGCTCGCGTCCGCACCCGCTGTTCAACGACCCCTTGTTCCGTCGGCTGTTCAACCTGCCGGCCCAGGAACGACTGCAGCGGAGCCTCGGGTCCGGCGTCATCATGAGCGACGCCGGATACCTGCTGACCAACCTGCACGTCATCGATGGTGCCGACGAGATCGCGGTGATGCTGCACGACGGGCGCGACGCCTTCGCCCGGGTCGTCGGCACCGACCCCGACACGGACCTCGCCGTGCTGAAGATCGACCTCGAACCGCTGCAGCCCATCGAGCTCGGCAACCCCACCGGAACCCGCGTCGGTGACGTCGTGCTGGCCATCGGCAATCCTTACGGATTCCAGCAGACCGTGACCCAGGGCATCGTCAGCGCCACCGGGCGCTACGGGCTGGGTCTGAACACCTACGAGAATTACATCCAGACGGACGCCGCCATCAATCCCGGTAATTCGGGCGGCGCACTGATCGATGCGCAGGGCCGGCTGCTGGGCATCAACAGCGCGTTTTTCGGCGGCCGCTCCGGGGATTTCCAGGGCATCGGCCTGGCGATCCCGAGCGACTACGCCACCAAGGTGCTCGACGACCTGATCAACCACGGCGAGGTGCGTCGCGGCTGGCTGGGGCTCGAAGTACAACCGATGCCCGCGCGCGTCGTCGTCGGCGACGAAGAACGTGTCGGCCTGCTGGTGTCGGGCATCGTCGACGGGGGGCCGGCGGCCGCGGCGGGACTGCAGGTCGGTGACGTGATCGTCGCCATCAACGGCATCGGCGTCGACGAGGGCCGCAGCCCCATGTACCGCATCGCGATGACCGAGCCCGGCACGCAGCTGCGGATAGAGGTGATTCGCGATTCCGGGCTCGGCTCCGTACCGGTGACTCTCGGCGAGCGCTGAGCGGACGGCGTCAGCGCCCGGCGAGCTCGCCCAGTTCTGCCAGCAGGCGGGCGTTTTCTTCGGCCGTGCCTACCGTCACGCGCAGGCACTGTGCAAGACGCGGGTGACTGCCGTCGAGCTTCTTGATCAGGATGCCACGCGATAGCAGGGCATCGAACAGCGCGCCTGCCGCAGCTCGGGTGTCCCGCAACAGCAGGAAGTTCGCGTCGCTGGGATACACGTCGAAGCGGCCGAGCGCGGTCAGGCCCTCGGCCAGGCGCTCACGCTCGGCGCGCAGCAGCGCGGTCTGCTCCACGAGCGCGGGGAAGCGCTCGAGCGCGAGCTGCGCGGCCAGCTGGCTCAGGCTGTTCACGTTGTAGGGCAGGCGCAGCTTGTCGATCTCGTCGATCCAGTCGGCGGCTCCCCAGAGAAAACCCAGCCGCAGACCGGCCAGGCCGAGCTTCGACAGAGTGCGCATCAGCAGCAGGTTGTCGAATTCGTCGAGCCAGTCCCGATGATCCCGGTCGTTGAACGCGAAATAGGCTTCGTCCACGACGACCAGCCCGGGGCTGGCGGCGATCACCGCGCGCATCGCGTCGGCGCCGAGGTGATTGCCCGACGGGTTGTTCGGCGACGCCAGGAACAGCAGAGTCGGCCGCTCGTGCTCGATGACAGCCAGGGCCTGCTCCGGGTCGAGGTCGAAGCGCTCGTTCAGCGGCAGTTCGACGAAGCGCTGGCCGAGCGCCTCGCTGAGCACGCGGTACATGACGAAGGAAGGCGACGGTGCCATGACGCAGCTGTCCGGACCGGCCACCGCCTGTATCAGCAGGGCGATGAGCTCGTCCGAGCCGTTGCCCAGCAGAACCCGATGCCGCTCTTCGATACCCATCACCCGACGCAATTCAGCCACCAGGGGCGTGGCGACCGGGTCCGGGTAGCGGTTCAGGGCGACGGCGCCGAGGCGCTCCTGCAGAGCATCCCGGATCGACACCGGCAGCGGAAACGGGTTCTCCATTGCATCGAGCTTGAGCAGCCCGTCGTGGTCGGCGACGTGGTAGGCGCGCGCCGCCCGTACGTCGTCGCGGATGACCCGCGCCACGCGGTCGGCCCGGCTCACGAGCCGTCTCCGGACAGGCGGCAACGCGCCGACCGGGCGTGGGCGGCCAGCCCTTCGCTGTCGGCACACACCGCCGCGACGCGGGCCAGTTCGGCGCTGCCGCGAGGTGAACAGCGCAGCAGGGAACTGCGCTTGATGAAATCGTGCACGTCCAGCGGCGAAAAGAAGCGCGCCGTTCCCGAAGTCGGCAGCACGTGGCTCGGCCCGGCACAGTAGTCGCCGAGAACCTCGGCGCTCCAGGCGCCGACGAACACCGCGCCGGCGTGGCGGATCGCCGGCAGCAGGGCATCCGGGTCGGCGACCGCCAGTTCGAGGTGCTCCGGGGCGACGCGATTGCTCAGGCGCACCGCCTCGTCCAGGTCACGCACCTGCACCAGCGCGCCGCGCGCCTCCAGCGAGGCGCGGATGATGTCGCGGCGCGGCATTTCCGGCAGCAGGCGGCACATGGCCTCGTAGACCGCGTCCACCAGGGCCCCGTCATCGGCCAGCAGGATCGACTGGGCGTCCTCGTCGTGCTCGGCCTGGGCGAACAGGTCGCAGGCGAGCCACTCCGCGCTGGCGCTGGCGTCGGCGATCACCAGCACCTCGGACGGGCCGGCGATCATGTCGATGCCGACCTGGCCGAAGACCTGGCGTTTGGCCTCGGCGACGAAGCGATTGCCGGGGCCGACGATCTTGTCGACGCGAGGGATCGTTGCCGTGCCGTAGGCCATCGCGGCGACAGCCTGGGCGCCGCCGACGGTGAAGACCCGGTCGACGCCGGCGATGGCGGCGGCCGCGAGCACCGCGTCATTGAGTTCGCCATCCGGCGCCGGAACGGTCATGACGACTTCATCGACCCCGGCGACGCGGGCCGGCAACACGTTCATCAACACCGAGGAGGGATAGCTGGCACGGCCTCCCGGCACGTAGACGCCCACCCGCTCGAGCGGCCGCAGGATCTGCCCGAGCACGCTGCCATCGTCCGTTTCGATCTGCCAGTCGCCCGGCAGCTGCGCCCGGTGATAGCGCTCGACCCGGCCCGCGGCGAATTCGAGGGCGCTTCGCAGATCGGCGGGAATCGCCGCAAGGGCCTGGTCCAGGCGCGCCGCCGGCAACTCCAGCTGCGCGGCATCGGTCAGGTCCGGTCGCCGGTCGAAACGTCGGGTGCAGTCGAGCACCGCGGCGTCGCCGGTTGCGGCGACGGCGGCGACGATGTCGCGCACCGTGGCTTCGAGCGACGGGTCGTGCATCACGTCGCGGCTGAGCAGGCGCTCGAAGCGCGACGCGAAATCCGCAGCATCGCTGCGCAGGCGCGGCACCGCCAGGCGGCTGTTCACGAGGCTTCCCTGTGGGCGGTCACCGCCTGTCGCAGTCGCTCGACCAGTTCGCCCAGACGCCGGTGCCTCAGTTTGGCCGCGGCCTTGTTGACGATCAGGCGGCTGCTGATCTCGGCGATCAGTTCGCGGGGCTCGAGACCGTGCGCCCGCAGGGTGCCGCCGGTGTCGACGATGTCGACGATCTCGTCGGCCAGGCCCAGCACCGGGGCCAGCTCCATCGCCCCGTTGAGCCGGATGATCTCGGCCTGCACGCCGTGCCGGGCGTAGAAGCGCCGCGCGACGTTGACGAACTTGGTGGCCACGCGCAGCCGGTGGCCGGCCGGCGCGGCGCCGGGACGACCGGCGGTCATCAGCCGGCAGCGCGCGATACCCAGATCGAGCGGCTCGTAGAGTTCCTCGGCCCCGTACTCGAGCAGGGTGTCCTTGCCGGCCACGCCGAGGTCCGCGACTCCGCGCCGGACGTAGACCGGCACGTCGGAGCCGCGCAGCACCAGCAGGCGCAAATCGAGGCCCGGGCAGTCGAACACCAGTCGCCGGCTCTCGAGCGGGTGTTCTTCCGGCTCGATACCGGCTGCCGCCAGCAGTGGCAGTGTCTCCCGCAGGATCCGTCCCTTGGTCAGGGCCAGCGTGAGCACCTCTCCGGCCACCCTACTTCACCCGTCGGATATCGGCGCCGAGACGGGACAGCTTGTCCTCGATGCACTCGTAGCCGCGATCGATGTGGTAGATGCGGTCGACCAGGGTTTCACCGCGCGCCGCCAGACCGGCGATCACGAGACTCGCCGAGGCGCGCAGGTCCGAGGCCATCAC
>CAZOUC010000131.1:0-5177 GCA_964582825.1 uncultured Enterobacteriaceae bacterium
TGGAACACGGAGGGGGCGCCGAATACTTCGGCCGGGTGGACCGACACGCACTCGACGCCCTGATCGAGGGCCGACTGACCGGCTACCTTCGGCTCGATCAGGTCTTCTGGATGTATGACGACGGCGAGGTGGATCGCGAGAAGACGCGCTTTCACGGCCTGTCGTCGGGCGTGCCCGGCTCGGTGCGCGGCCTCGAGCTCGCCCTGCAGCGCTACGGCACCCTGAGCCTGAAAGAGGTCGTCGAACCGGCGATCCGCCTTGCTGCTGACGGCATCGTCATGACGCACGACTTTGCCCGCTCGCTGCGGGGACGTACCCGCCAGCTGGCGCGCTGGCCGAGCACCGCGAAGATCTTCTACAAGCCCGACGGCGGCTTCTACGAGGAGGGCGAGCGCTTCGTGCAGCGGGACCTCGCGGCCACGCTGACCCGCATCGCCGAACACGGCAGCGCCGGGTTCTACGAGGGCGAGGTGGCCGGCAAGATCGCGACTGCCGTGCAGGAGGCCGGCGGCATCATGACCGTCGAGGACCTGGCGGCCTATCGTGCCGCCGTGCGCGAACCGGTCCGCGGCCGCTACCGCGGCTACGACGTGTACTCGATGCCGCCGCCGTCGTCGGGGGGCGTACACCTGGTGCAGATGCTGAACATCCTCGAGCACGCCGACCTGCAGGGGCTCGGCCACAACAGCGCCGCCTACCTGCACCATCTCGTCGAGTCGATGCGCTTCGCCTACGCCGACCGCAGCGAGTACCTCGGTGACCCGGATTACTACGAGGTGCCGATGGCGGCCCTGACCAGCAAGGCCTACGCGAAGACCCTGTTCGAGCGCATCGATCCGGCGCGAGCGACGCCCAGCGACGCCGTCAGGCCCGGCGACCTCGCACCGTACGAGAGCCCCGAAACCACCCACTACTCGGTCGTCGACCGCTGGGGTAACGCCGTCGCCACGACGACGACCATCAACTTCAGCTACGGCTCCGGGCTGGTCGCCGAGGGCACCGGCGTGCTGATGAACAACGAGATGGACGACTTTTCCGCCAAGCCGAACGAGCCGAACGCCTTCGGCCTGCTCGGCGGCGAGGCCAACGCGGTCGCGCCCGGCAAGCGCCCGCTGAGTTCCATGACGCCCACCATCGTCTCCCGCCAGGGTCGGCCCGTGCTGGTGACCGGTTCGCCGGGCGGCTCGCAGATCATCACGACGACGCTGCAGGTCGTGCTGAACGTCGTCGATTTCGAGATGAACATCGGCGACGCGACCTATGCGCCGCGTATCCACCACCAGTGGTACCCCGACGAGCTGCGCGTTGAGAACACGCTGAACATCGACACGATCCGCCTGCTCGAACAGCGTGGTCACAGCGTTCGCCGGCAGTCGGCCATGGGCAGCACGCAGTCGATCATGGTGACCGAAGACGGCCTGTACGGCAGTTCCGACCCGCGCCGCGGCGGCGCGCTGACCGCGGGTTTCTGAGGCGCGATGCTGTGAGCGGGGGTCTGTGGAACGTACGCGAGGCCGATGGCCTCATCGAGCTCGTGTACACCAAGGGCCGACCGCTCGAGCCGGAAACGATCGCTGCCGCGCTCACTGACGCCAGCGGCCTGCACAGCGAGCGGATTCGAGGGCTGCTGGTCGACTACCGCGGCGTCCCGGTATCGCCTCGCATGGACATGACGGCGCTGCAGGGGCTGGTCGTCATGGTCGAGCGCAGCCGCAGCCCGCTGAAAACGCTGCCGCGGGTCGCGCTGGTGGTCGACCCGATCCTCAACAGCCACTCGGCGAAGGTCTACGACGAGTTGAGCCGGGTCGTGCCGCTGCGCCAGCGCCTGTTCCGTGACCTGGACGAGGCGCGGCGCTGGCTGCTGGCCTGATCGCTCTCAGCGCGTCCTGAACCGCACCGTCTGCCCGGCCTCGACCGACTCCCAGACCGAGCGCTCGGTGCAGTGCCAGGTGCCCTCGAACAGCAGACCCCAGCATTCGGGCTCTTCGACGAAACGGACCACCGGCTGCGGCTGGGCGAAGTAGGTCATGTGCAGCGAGATGCCCTGCTGCCGGACCAGGTGCAGTTGCGGGTTCTGCTCGGCGTGGAAAAAGGCCTTGCGCTCCACGGTCCCTTGCCAGGTCGTCGGCGCGGCGCAGCCGCCCAGGGCGCTGAGCGTCAGAACGGTCAGAAAACGACGGAACGTGGCGGGTTTCGGGTCAGGGGCCATGGGGATACCTCGACGGGCAACGACGACTGCTCGACTGCCCGGGAGCAAGGTCGGTGCCACCCCCGCTCGCGCACCTGGAAATCTTCGGAAACTCAGGGAGATACCGTTCAACGGTCGCGCCTGCCGGGCCTGCCCCGTGGTCGCCGGGTGCGCTGAATCGGTGCGCGGCAGCCTCCGGCGCACCAGCACCGCCCGGTCGTGTAAGCTGGCCCGCGGGTTCGATACCAGTGGGGCGAGACAACCGTGGATTTCACCGCCTGCCGTGACATTGTCGTGCTGACCGGCGCCGGCATCTCCGTCGCGTCCGGGCTGCGCACCTACCGGGGTGAGGGCGGGCTGTGGCGTGAACACGACGCCGAGCGACTGTCGACGATCGGCGCCTTCGAACGCGAGCCGGATCAGGTCTGGGCGCACTACGGCAGCCTGCGCCGTGCGGTGCGCGATGCGGCGCCGAACGCCGCGCACCGCGCGCTGGCGCGCTGGGAGGCCGACCTGCCGGACGATCGGCGGTTCCTGCTGGTCACCCAGAACGTCGACTCGCTGCACCTCGCTGCCGGCAGCCGGCGGGTGGTCGAATACCACGGCAACCTGATGCGTAGCCGCTGCGCCCGCGACGACTGCGACCTCGAGCCGTTTGATGACGAGGTGTCCTACGAGGACGCCTTGCCGCAGTGTCCGATCTGCGGGTCGCTGCTGCGTCCCGACATCGTCATGTTCGGCGAGATGATTCCGGCACTGGCGGACTGGGAGGCGAAGCGGGCCCTGCGGGACTGCGACCTGTTCCTGGCGATCGGCACGTCGGGAACGGTCATGCCGGCCGCGGGCTTCGTCCGCGCCGCCGCCTATGCCGGGGCACGGACGGTGCTGGTCAATCTCGAGCCGCAGGAAGGGGCGGACGGCGAGTTCGACGAGGTGCACTACGGTCCCGTCGAAGAACTGGTTCCGCAGTTGCTCGGCCTTGCCGGGTCAGATCTCGACTAGAACGTCCTGCAGCGCGCGGCGCAGGGAACTCGGCATCCGGGGTCCGCGCCCGAAACGAATGACCAGGTCCGGCCGTCGGCCGGGGATGCCGATGGCGCCGGCAAAGGCCGCGCGCAGTGCGGAGACCTCGACCGGTTGATTGACGTGTGCCGTGCGGATGCCCATTGCCGTGGCTTGCAGCGCGAAGCGCTCGAAGCTGCGCCCCACCGCCATCCAGTGCTTCGCGTCCTCGCGCCGGGCGACGAACACCGCGACACCGGCGGAGCTGCGCAGCTGGCTCGCGTACTTGTCGTTCTCGCGCCGCGCCGTGAGCAGCAGCGGCAGCAGCATGCTGCCAATCCAGCGCGGCACGCTCGGGTTGCCCGCCGAGCCCGCATACAGGCCGTCACCGGTGCGCACCGCCTCGGCGCCGCTGAAGCGCAGCCAGGACTTCAGTTCGGCGACGAAGGCCGTGTCCGCCAGCTGGGCGCTGTTGCCGGCAAGCACCGACTCGAGCACGGTCTCGACCGAGCCCGGGTCGGTCAGCAGCAGCAGGTCGACATCAGGGTCCCGTGCAGCCCCGGCGAGTACGTCCAGCTCGTCGGCGGCAAGGTGCTGGCCGTCGTAATCGCACCGGCTGCTCTGGCGCTCAGGGATGGCCTCGAACAGCGGTGAGCGCCGCTCGGGTGTGTCCGTCAGGGCGATGCGCAGGCCCTGCACGTCGTCGGCCATTTCGACCGCGCCGGCCTGGCCCAGGGCGCTCGCCGCTTGCAGCAGGTTCTCGGCGGCGCAGCCAAGCGACACGTAAAGGTGGTGATCGTCCGGGTCGACGACCGGGCAGCGGCGTTGCAGGTCCGGCTCGA
This sequence comes from uncultured Enterobacteriaceae bacterium, assembly GCA_964582825.1. Lineage (GTDB taxonomy): Bacteria > Pseudomonadota > Gammaproteobacteria > Pseudomonadales > UBA5518 > CAZOUC01. Next base: position 4,033 of record CAZOUC010000131.1, read on the forward strand.
TCGTGATCGACGCGTCGTCGAGCAGGAAGCGCCAGCACTGCGTGTTGTGGCTGGACGGTGCAAGGCAGGCATAGCGGATCATCTCGCGCATCCGCAACTGCCGCGCATCCGGCACGCGCTCCAGATGGCGCCAGGTCCTGCGCACGGCCTCTTGGTAGGACGGTCTGCTCATCGCTCGATCACTGCGCGCGGCCAGGCCGCTCAGCCCTGTTCATCGCCGCTTCCCTCGCGTGCCAGTGCGACCATGCGCCGCGCGTAGTCGTCGACCTGCTGCCAGTCGGTGTACTCGTAGTCGCGATCGATGTCGGTGCCTTCGCCGGCCTGGCGGGCGATGCGGCGCATCAGCCACTTCAGCGGCAGCGGGTAGCGCGAGTAGCGTAGCGCGCCGGCGATCATCTCGATGTCGTCGAAACGAGGCGTCAGCTGCGCGTCCACTTTGCTGCGCGCGTCGCCGAGCCAGCGCTGGCGCAACTCGGGGTCCCGTGCCGCCGCGCTGAGCAGGACCAGGAAGAAGTGGCGGCGCTGTCTGCGGATGCGGTCCTGATGCTGCTCGATGAACTCGACCAGTTCCGCCTCGATACCGCCGGCGTGCATCGAGGCGCCGAACAGCAGCAGGTCGAAACGCTGCAGTTCTTCATCGCCGGGCAGGTTGCCGCTGCCGGCGTTTACGCTGAGCAGGTCGGCGCCAAGGCCGCGCATGACTTCGCCGATACGGCGGGCGACCTTTTCGGTCTGGCCCTCACGAGTGGCGTAGAGCAGCAGGACTCGCGGTGCCCGGTCCATCGTCGGTGCCTGCTTCTGGACTCGATGGCGTTCATTGTTGCGCAGCGTCGCGAAGCGTGATCTGCTGCAGATCAACCGATCCGTGACCCGGGAGATTGCCGTGATTCGAATCCTCAGCCTGCTCACCGCCGCGCTGCTGCTCTCTGCCTGCGCCGTGTTCGAAGAGGACACGGAGCGCGAGATCGACGTCAGCGAGGTGCCCGAACTGGCCGTCATGGCCGCCCTCGAGGCGGTGCCCGGCCTGCGCATCGAGAGCGCGGAGCTCGAGGAAGACGAAAACGGGGCGTCAGTCTACGAGCTCGAGGGCATGGCCGACGGCGTCGAGTACGAGGTCGAGGTCACCGCAGCCGGCGACGTGCTCG
>CAZOUC010000131.1:5187-6749 GCA_964582825.1 uncultured Enterobacteriaceae bacterium
AGGTCGAGCGCGAGGACTAGCGTTCCGAGTGCAGGCCGATCATGTTGCCCTCGGTGTCGTACACCAGCGCGATGAAACCGTGCTCGCCGATCGAGAACTTGTCGCGGCACAGCCTGCCGCCGGCCTCTTCGACGCGCGCCGCCGCGACGCCGCAATCGGGCACGCTGAAATACACCATCGTACTGTTGCCACCGACCGGCACGCCGTCCATGCGCACCAGCGCGCCACCGGCCCCGCCTTCCGGACCATGGCCGCCGGGGATCTGCAGCATCTCCATCCCGTCGTTCGGGTTGTCCAGTGGCGACAGCGACGTGTCGAGAACGGTTTCGTAAAAGGCGCGGGCGCGCGCCAGGTCATCTACGTAGACTTCGTACCAGACTACCGGGTTCATGATGTTCTCCGACGATCAGGTGCAGGGCCGTTCCATGCTGCGCCTGCCGTCACGCCGGCGCAAGTCATGGTGCGCCGGTCCGCCGCTCAGGCGGGACCGCTTGCACCGGCGGTCGCATCGCGCTCCAGCTGGCGGGCCGCTTCCGGGTCGATCCCGAGCGCGCGGACCAGGCCGTCGACCACCAGCATTGCAACCAGCAGACGCGCGGCCAAGGTCCTCGGGGCGATCAGGAACACATACAGCGCAAAGCCCCAGGCGACGCCGGTGGCGGGTAAGCCGAACCAGTCAGGCATGTGGCGTCGACTCTGACGCAGAGACGTCGCCGCTCGTCGGGATCCGCGGCGGGCTGTTCACCGGGTTGCCGGGCATCACACGGCGGGCCATGGAGGGATCGATGGCCGCAGTATCCCCGACCTGCCCGCAACGGGCAATTCCGGAGCCGCGGTCACTCCGGGTAGTTCAGGTAGCGGCGTCGCATTGCCCGGTAGACGTCGAGGTCGGCCTGCCAACTGGCACGTATCGAGGCCTCGTCGAGACCGGCCTCGAGCTGGCGGCGCAGGCGGTCGCTCCCGGCGAGCTTGTCGAAGTAGTCCGGGCGGTCGATCAGGGGTTCCTCCCAGGCCTGCATGCGATCGCGCCACTCGAGCAGGTAGCGCAGCGTAAAGCCCTCGCGCGGCGCCGCGCGCAGGTCCTGGCCCCACAGCGTGACGCCGGCGAGCTTCGGTGACGGTGCCGCGCCGGGAATCGGCCGCGGTGTCACCGTGAACGCGCCGCCGTCGCGGTGCCGGTAGGCGATCAGCTGGAACGGGTGATCGGTGCCGCGGCCGATGCTGATCGGCGTGGCCTCGAACAGGCCCAGGGACGGGTAGAGCGCGATCGCCTGGTCGTTGGGCAGGTTCGGCGACGGCGCTACCGGCAGCGAGACGGGCATGCCGTGCCGGTAGCCGCGCATCGGGATCACCCTCAGGTCGCAGTGGCCCTCGGTCTCCAGCCAGTCTTCGCCGGCGATCATGCCCGCCAGTTCACCGACCGTCAGGCCGTGCACGAGCGGAATCGGGTGCATGCCGACGAAGGAGCGGAACGCCGGGTCGAGCAGCGGCCCGTCCACGGTGCCGCCGTGCGGATTGGGCCGGTCCAGCACCAGCAGCGGCGTGCCGGCTGCGGCGCAGGC
>CAZOUC010000132.1:0-6726 GCA_964582825.1 uncultured Enterobacteriaceae bacterium
GCCTTGCGGTCGGATGGGGTCCTGTGTGCCGTGAACCGCGAGACCACCGGCTTCGATGCGGCGCTGCGCACCGGCGACGAGGTGGCCTTCTTCCCGCCGGTGACCGGCGGATGACGATCCGCATCGTCATCGGCGAAGCGGATTTCGAGGTCGGCGAGGAATATACCCGCCTCGGACGCGACGGTGCGGGCGCCATTGCCCTGTTCGTCGGCCTGGCGCGCGATTTCGGGCAGCGGGGCGACGTCGAGACGCTGTGGCTCGAGCACTACCCCGGCATGGCGGAAGCGGAGCTCGGCCGGATTGCCGACGCCGCCCTGCACCGCTGGGAACTCGGCGGCGTATCGATCGTGCACCGGGTCGGACACATCGCCGTCGGAGAACGCATCGTACTGGTCGGCACCAGCAGCCGGCACCGGCGCGAGGCGTTTGCGGCCTGTGAATACATCATGGATTACCTGAAGACTTCGGCGCCGTTCTGGAAAAAGGAGATCGGCAGTCGGGGCGAACACTGGGTCGAGGCCCGCGAAGACGATCACGAGGCGCGCAGGCGCTGGCGGATCAGGCAGGAGTGAGCATGGATCAGCTGTTGTTTCGCAGCACCCTGGGTCGTTTCACCACCGGCGTGTGCGTCGTCACCACCGTCGACCGTAGCGGCCAGGCGATCGGTCTGACCGTGAACTCGTTCGCGTCCCTGTCGCTGGATCCGCCGCTCGTGCTGTGGAGCCTGGGCGTCGACTCCGACACCTTCGCCGAGTTCAGTGCCTGCGACGCCTTCGCGGTCAATGTCCTGCGCAGCGACCAGCGCGAGCAGTCGATCCGATTCTCGCAGCGGGGTCAGCACGCGCTGCGTCGCGATGAGCAGGCACGAGGCAGCAGCGGCTGCCCGGTGCTGAGCGACGCGCTGGCGGTCATCGAGTGCCGGGTCTCAGCCCGCCACGAGGGCGGCGATCACGTCATCCAGGTCGGCGCGGTTCAGGACATGCGTTTCGACGGCGATGGCGAACCGCTGGTGTACTTCGCCGGCGCCTACCGGGAACTGGCATGAGGTACTGCAGCAACTGCGGCCAGGCGGTCGGCCTGCGCATCCCGGACAACGACAACCGGGAGCGCTACGTCTGCGACCACTGCGACACGATCCACTACCAGAATCCGCGCGTCGTGGTGGGCTGCCTGCCGGTGCACGGCGAACGGGTCCTGCTGTGCCGGCGCGCGATCCAGCCCCGCCACGGTTTCTGGACCCTGCCGGCGGGCTTTCTCGAGAATGGCGAGACGGCTCTGGAAGGCGCGCTGCGCGAGACCTGGGAGGAAGCGCGTGCCCGGGTGCGCGACGAGGCGATCTACACGATGTTCGACCTGCCGCACATCCACCAGATCTACGTGTTCTACCGCGGTGTGCTGGACCCGCCGGAGTACGCGGCCGGGCCCGAAAGTCTCGACGTGCAGCTGTTTCACGAGCACGAGATTCCCTGGGACGAACTGGCCTTTCCGGTGGTGAGCGCGACCCTGCGCTACTTCTTCGAGGACCGCAAGAGCGGCCATTACCCGGTGCGCAACGAGGCGATGCGCCGAACGCCGCGGCCGGCGCCGGCGCGCGGAGAGCCGTCATAATCGACCCGGCCCGGCTGCTCGGCGCCGAAGCGCTGCTGGCGGCGCTGCTCGGCATGCTGCTGGCGAGCGGGCTGGCCCTGGCGCTCGCGACCCGGCACTGGCGGCAGCGCCTGGACGAGGAACGGTCGCGCCTGGTGCAGGAGCGCACAACGCTGGAGTCCGAACTCGAAGCGCTGCGCCGCGAGCACGCCGCCCTGCAGGTGCAGCAGGCCGAGACGCGCGTCACCCTCGAACAGGAGCGGCGCGCGGCGACCGAGAAGCTCAGGCTGGTCAGCGAGTCGCGCGAGCAGCTGACCCGCGAGTTCCAGAATCTCGCCAATCGCATCTTCGAGGAGAAGTCGGACCGCTTCAGCAAGTCCAGCAAGACCATGCTCGATACCACGCTCAATCCGCTGCGCGAGCAACTGGCCGAGTTCCGGCGCCGCGTCGACCAGGTCTACGCCAGCGACAGCGAGAATCGCGTGCGGCTGCTGCACGAGATCAGCAGCCTCAAGGACATCAACCAGCGCATGAGCACCGAGGCGCTCAACCTGACCCGCGCGCTGAAGGGCGAGAGCAAGACCCAGGGCAGCTGGGGCGAGGTGGTGCTGGAGCGCGTCCTCGAGGAGTCGGGCCTGAGCCGCGGCCGCGAGTACGAGACCCAGCTGAGCCTGCGCAGCGAAGACGGCCGCCGCCGCATGCCGGACGTCGTGGTGCGCCTGCCCGAAGGCAAGGACGTGGTCATCGACGCCAAGGTGTCGCTGCTCGACTACGAGCGTTACTGCAGCGCCGCCGACGACGCGGGCCGCGAAGAGGCGCTGGCGGCGCACATGCGCTCCCTGCGCGGCCACATCGAGGGCCTGAGCATCAAAGACTACGAGGGGCTCGAGGGGCTGCGCAGCCTCGACTTCGTGCTGGTGTTCGTGCCGATCGAGTCGGCTTTCGTCGCGGCCCTGGAGCACGACCCGGACATGTTCCGTCGCGCCTACGAGCGCAATATCATCATCGTCAGCCCGACCACGCTGCTGGCGACCCTGCGCACGATACAGAGCATCTGGCGTTACGAGCGTCAGAACCGGCACGCCGAGCGGATCGCCCGCCGTGCCGGCGCGCTGCACGATCAGCTGGTCCTGGTGCTCGAGGCGCTGCAGGATCTCGGTCGCCATCTCGATCGCGCCCGCGACGCCTACGACACGACCCTGGGGCGCTTCGCCGAGGGGCGCGGCAACCTGGTGCGCCAGGTCGAGATGCTCGAGCAGCTCGGCGCCAAGACGCGCAAGAAGATTCCGGCGGAGATCCGCCAGCGCCTCGACGACGGCATGGAGCCGGACGAGGCGGAGGACCCGGCGTCCGGGACGCCGGACGAGGACGACACGGCAACAGGAGACGACGATGGCATTTCCAGCGACCGGTAAGGCGGCGCCGGCCTTCACGCTCGAAGACCAGGACGGCAACAAGGTGAGCCTGAGGCAGTTCAAGGGAGACAAGCACGTGGTGCTGTACTTCTATCCCCGCGCGATGACGCCGGGCTGCACGACCCAGGCCTGCGGTCTGCGCGACAGCCAGAAGGCCCTGGCCAGGGCGGATGCCGTGGTGCTCGGCGTCAGCCCGGACCCGGTCGCCAAACTGCAGAAGTTCATCGACAAGGAAGGACTCAACTTCACGCTGCTGTCGGACCCGGAGCACCAGGTCGCGGAGAAGTACGGCTGCTGGGGGCTGAAGAAGTTCATGGGGCGTGAGAGCATGGGTATCCTGCGCACGACCTTCATCATCGACAAGCAGGGCAAGCTGCGGCACGTCATCGACAAGGTGAAGACCAAGACCCACCACGACGACGTTCTGGCGCTGCTGGCCGAGCTTTAAGTTATTAAAATCAATGGCTTATTACGGAATAGTAAAGTGACTTCTTTCAGGCACGCTTCTTGTATCAGGGCGGTCTACGTCAATTTCCGGACAGCCACGCCATGCCAGAACTGCCCCTTGACCCGTTTCTCGACGCGCTCGGCGCCGCACACTCGTCTCCCGACCCGATGCTCGCCGCGGAACTCGCGATGCGCTTCGATACCCTGCTCGAGGACTGTCGCAGACTGCCGCGGGGGCTCGCGCCGCTGGTCGAGCAGGCGCTGTGGGACCTGCTGCCGGCCGACTGGGCGCTCTGGCAGGAGCTGGCGCGGGCCGACGCACGCCACTGACGCAGGCTGCGGCAAGCGGGGGTGCTCGTGAGCACCGCCCGGCCCTGGGAGGCGCTGCCGCCGCTGCAGTACGACCGGGCGACCGGCTGCCTGCGCCTGCTCGACCAGACCCGGCTGCCCTTCGTCCGTGAAGTCGTCACGCTGCGCGACGGCGAGGCGGCCCGCAACGCGATTCGCGAGATGCAGGTGCGGGGTGCGCCGCTGGTCGGCCTCTGCGGCGCCTTCGCGGTGGTGCTCGACCTGCTGCGGGCGGACGACGATGCGGCGCTGAATCGCTCGCTTGCCGATACGCTCGCGACGCGGCCGACGGCCGTCAACCTGCGCTGGGCGCTCGAGCGGGTCGACGCGCAGGCGCGTACGGCGAAGCCCGGCGATCGCTACGAGGCGGCGCTTGCCTGCGCCGAATCGCTGCAGGATCTGGAGCGCGCCAGCTGCGCGGCGATCGCCACGCACGGTCTGCGCCTGCTCGAATCGCGTCTCGAGCCCGGCAGACCGCTCAGGGTGCTGACCCATTGCAACGCCGGCTGGCTGGCGACCGGTGCCTGGGGTACCGCGCTGGCGCCGCTGTACGCGGCACACGATGCCGGCATCCCGCTGCACGTCTGGGTGGACGAGACGCGGCCGCGCAACCAGGGCGCTCGCCTGACGGCCTGGGAGCTGGGCCAGGCCGGGATCGACTGCACGGTGATCGCCGACAGCAACGCCGGCCACCTGATGCAGCACGGCGAAGTCGACCTGTGCCTGGTCGGCAGCGACCGCACCACCGCACGCGGCGACGTCTGCAACAAGATCGGCACCTACCTCAAGGCGCTGGCCGCTCACGACAACGGCGTACCGTTCTACGCGGCGCTGCCGTGCTCGACGATCGACTGGCAGGCGCAGGACGGCCTGCGCGACATCCCCATCGAACAGCGCGGCGCCGATGAACTGCGCCTCGCCGACGGCGTCGACGGGCAGGGCGTGCCGGCGCAGCTCGCGATCCTGCCGGCGACGGTGGCGGTGCGCAACGACGCCTTCGACGTGACCCCGGCACGCCTGGTCAGCGGGCTGATCTGCGAACACGGCGTGTTTGCTGCCGAACCCGGTGATCTCGCCCGCCTGCGCCGCATCATCGATGGCGGGCAGCCGGCGCAGCGGGAGTCGGCGTGAACCCGCGTGGTCCTGCAGCGGGCCTGCCGGACCTGGTCGGCAACACGCCGCTGTTTCGCCTGCGCCAGGTCTCCGAGGCGACCGGCTGCGAGATCCTCGGCAAGGCCGAATTTCTCAACCCCGGCGGCTCGGTCAAGGACCGCACCGCGCTCGGCATCATCCGTGACGCCGAGGCGCGCGGCGTGCTCAAGCCCGGTGGACGCATCGTCGAGGGCACGGCCGGCAACACCGGCATCGGTCTGTGCCTGCTCGGTAACGCCTTGGGCTACCGCACGTCGATCGTGATTCCCGAGAGCATGAGTCCGGAGAAGATCGCCTACCTCGAGCTCTGCGGTGCCGAGCTCGAGCTGGTGCCGGCCGTGCCCTACAGCGACGACAAGCACTACGTGAAGGTCTCCGAGCGCCTGGCGCGCCGCTACGACGAGAGCGAAGCGGCCGGTGCGCTGTGGGCCAACCAGTTCGACAACGTCGCCAACCGGGCGGCGCACCGCGATACCACCGGCGTCGAGATCTGGGAGCAGACCGGGGGCCGCGTCGATGCCTTCGTCTGTGCGGTCGGCACCGGCGGCACCCTGGCGGGCGTCTCCGACGCCTTGAAGGCGCGCAACCCGGCGGTCCGGATCGGCCTCGCCGACCCGCACGGCGCCGCCCTGTACAGCTGGTTCCGGCGTGGCCGGCTGGAGTCGGAGGGCGACTCGATCGCCGAAGGCATCGGTCAGAGCCGCGTGACCCGCAACCTCGAGGGCGCGGCGATCGACGACGCCTGGCGGATCTCCGACGCCGAGGCGCTGCCCTACGTCTACGACATTCTCGAGCACGAGGGCCTGTGCCTCGGCGGCTCGTCGGCCATCAACATCGCCGGAGCCGTCAACATGGCGCGCCAGCTCGGACCCGGCCACACGATCGTGACGATCCTGTGCGATTACGGCACCCGCTACCAGAGCCGCCTGTACAATCCGGCCTACCTGCGGCGCAAGGGCCTGCCCGTGCCCGCCTGGCTCGACTGACCGACCCTGCAGCGAACCGAGGAGCATCGCGTTTTGGACGCCTCCGAGAACGAACCCAGCAACCCGACCCTCGGCGCGGGCCGGGACACGATCGACAGCCTGATCGCGCGGCGGCTGTCGCGGCGCGGCTTTCTCGGCGGCGCGGCCGCCGTTGCCGGACTGGCGCTGGGCGCCTGCTCCCGGCCGCCGCTGGTGCCTCCCGCCGGGACCGAAGTGCCCGGCTTCCGCTTCACCGAGATCGCGCGGGGCATGGACGAACACCATCACCTGCCGGCGGGCTACCGGGCCGACGTGCTGCTGCGCTGGGGCGATCCGCTGTTCCAGGACAGCCCCGCCTTCGACCCGCGGGCGCAGACCGCCGCCGCGCAGCGCCGCCAGTTCGGCTACAACAACGACTACATCGGCTTCGTGCCCCTGCCGCCGGCAGCCGACGGGGCCGGCCGCGCGCTGCTGTGCGTGAACCACGAGTACACGTCGACGCTGCTGATGTTTCCCGGCGTGGCGGCGGGTTTTCCGGCCTCGATGACCCGGGCGCACTGCGAGATCGAGATGGCCGCCCACGGCGGCAGCGTCGTCGAACTGCGCGAGACCGCGCAGGGTTGGCGCCCGGTCGTCGGCTCGCCGCTCAATCGCCGCATCATGGCCGCCGGGACGCCGATGCGGCTGACCGGACCGGCGGCTGGACACGAGCGCCTGCGCACCCGGGAGGATCCCGCCGGCACCACCGTGACCGGTACGATGAACAACTGCGCCGGCGGCATCACGCCCTGGGGCACCTACCTGATGGCCGA
>CAZOUC010000133.1:0-6721 GCA_964582825.1 uncultured Enterobacteriaceae bacterium
CGCAGGTCGGCGCCGCGCTGCGGTCCGCCCCGGCCACGCTGGGCCGCACCGAAGATGTCGCCGAACACGTCGCCGAAGATGTCGCTGAAGCTGGCACCGGCGGTACCGAAGCCGCCGGGCCCGCCGGCGGCCTGTCCGTCCACGCCGGCGTGGCCGAAGCGGTCGTAGGCGGCCCGCTTTTCGGCATCGGACAGCACTTCGTAGGCCTCGTTGGCCTCCTTGAAGCGGTTCTCGGCCTCTGCGTCTCCCGGGTTGCGGTCCGGGTGGAACTTCATCGCGATGCGCCGGTAGGCTTTCTTGATGTCGGCCTCGCCGGCATCGCGCTCCAGCCCGAGCACCTCGTAGTAGTCGCGTTTCGCCATCAGGCAACCTTAAGCCACCGCGCGTTGGCGGCGGGAATCCCCAGTTCGGCCCGCCTCGAGGACGGGCAGCGCGTTACGATTGTGCGTAATCGAATCCCGTAACGCCAGCGCCGGAAACGCCGGCTATCGGGCCGCTGCCGCGGCCCGGCTCCGCGCTCCCGGCGCCGGCCAGGGGGCTTACGCCCCCTTACTTCTTGTCGTCGTCCCTGACCTCTTCGAACTCCGCGTCGACCGCATCGTCCGCCTGGCCGCTCGCGGACTCCGCACCGCCTTCGGTCTGCACGTCGGGACCGGCACCGGACGGGCCTTGCTCGGCGTACAGCTTCTGGGCGGCGGCGGCCGAGGCCTCGGTGAGCGCTTCGCAGGCCTTCTCGATCGCGTCCGCGTCGTCGCCCTTGAGCTGCTCCTCGACGTCCTTGATGGCCGCTTCGAGCTTCTGCTTGTCGTCGTCGCCGAGCTTGTCACCGGCGTCCTGGAGCGTCTTGTTGGCCGCGTGCACGAGGCTGTCGGCCTTGTTGCGCGTCGCCGCCAGTGCCTCGAAACGGCGGTCCGCCTCGGCATTGGCTTCGGCGTCCTTGACCATGCGCTCGATCTCGTCCTCGGACAGGCCGCTCGAGGCCTTTATGACGATCGACTGCTCCTTGCCGGTGGCCTTGTCCTGCGCCGAGACATTGAGGATGCCGTTGGCGTCGATGTCGAAGGTCACCTCGATCTGCGGCACACCGCGCGGCGACGGCGGGATGTCCGCGAGGTCGAAACGCCCGAGGGACTTGTTGTCGCCGGCACGCTTGCGCTCGCCCTGGACCACGTGGATCGTCACCGCAGTCTGGCCGTCCTCGGCGGTCGAGAAGGTCTGCGACTTGCGGGTCGGAATCGTCGTGTTCTTGTCGATCAGGGGCGTCGCCACGCCGCCGAGGGTCTCGATGCCCAGCGTCAGCGGGGTCACGTCGAGCAACAGCACGTCCTTGACCGCGCCCGAGAGCACCGCGCCCTGGATCGCCGCGCCGACGGCAACAGCCTCGTCCGGGTTCACGTCCTTGCGCGGCTCGCGGCCGAAGAAGTCCTTGACCTTTTCCTGCACCATCGGCATCCGCGTCTGGCCGCCGACCAGGATCACCTCGTCGATCTCGCCGGTCTTCTTGCCGGCATCGGCCAGGGCCTGGCGCACCGGCGCCATGGTGCGTTCGACCAGGTCCTCGACCAGGGACTCGAGCTTGGCCCGCGACAGCTTGACGACCAGGTGCTTGGGACCGGTCGCGTCGGCGGTGATGTACGGCAGGTTGACCTCGGTCTGCTGGCTGCTCGACAGCTCGATCTTGGCCTTCTCGGCAGCCTCCTTCAGGCGTTGCATCGCCAGCGGGTCGCCCTTCAGGTCCATGCCGTTCTCCCGCTTGAACTCCTCGGCCAGGTAGTCGATCAGGCGCAGGTCGAAGTCCTCGCCGCCGAGGAAGGTGTCGCCGTTGGTCGCCAGCACCTCGAACTGCTTCTCACCGTCGACGTCGGCGATCTCGATGATCGAGATGTCGAAGGTGCCGCCACCGAGGTCATAGACGGCCACGACGCGGTCGCCGGTGGCCTTGTCCATGCCGAAGGCGAGCGCCGCCGCGGTAGGCTCGTTGATGATGCGCTTGACTTCCAGCCCCGCGATCCGCCCGGCGTCCTTGGTCGCCTGACGCTGCGAGTCGTTGAAGTAGGCCGGCACCGTGATCACCGCTTCACTGACCGTCTCGCCGAGGAAATCCTCGGCGGTCTTCTTCATCTTCTTCAGGATCTCCGCGGAAATCTGCGGCGGCGCCTGCTTCTTGCCCTTGATCTCGACCCAGGCATCGCCGTTGTCGGCCTTGCTGATTTTGTAGGGCACCATCTTGATGTCCTTCTGGACCACGTCGTCCTCGAAACGCCGTCCGATCAGACGCTTGATCGCGAACAGGGTGTTGGTCGGGTTGGTGACCGCCTGACGCTTGGCCGACTGGCCGACCAGGATCTCGCCGTCGTCGGTGTAGGCGACGACGGACGGCGTGGTGCGGCCGCCTTCGGCGTTCTCGATGACCCGCGGCTTGCCGCCTTCCATGATGGCGACACAGGAATTGGTGGTGCCGAGGTCGATACCGATGATTTTGCCCATGATTCTGCTCCACGTTCGGGCGGCCGCACTGCTCCGCGGTCACCGCCCAATGACTGTTTGGACTCTATATGTGGCGCGCCCCTGGCGCTTTCAAGGTCCGCTTCAGGCCGTCTCGTCGACCTGGGCCGGCGCCGCCGGGCGCGAAACGATCACCATCGCGGCCCGCAGCACGCGGCCGTTGAGGCTGTAGCCCTTCTGGACCACCTGCAGGACCGTATTCGGCTCGGCGTGGTCGTTCGGCACCGCGGACATCGCCTCGTGGCGCTCCGGGTCGAAGGGCTCGCCCTCCGGGTCGATCACCTCGATTTGGAAGCGCTGCAGCACGTCGAGGAAGCTGCGGCGCGTCAGCTCGACGCCTTCGACCAGGGGCCGCGTCTGCTCCGACTCGGGGTCCATTGCCGCCAGGGCGCGTTCCAGGTTGTCGAGTACGGGCAGCAGCGCGGCACCGAACTTCTCCAGCGCGAACTTGTGCGCGTTCTCGACGTCCCGCTCGGCGCGGCGGCGCACGTTCTGCATTTCCGCCTGGATGCGCAGCATCTGCTCGCGGGCGTCCTGCAGTTCGTTGCGCAGGGCGTCGGCCTCGTCGGCGCCGTCAGCGGCCGCATCCTCCGCGGCGTCGGCGACGGCGTCTTCCCGGGCCTCGGCGCCGGCGGTTTCGGACGGCTCGGTACGGTCCTCGACCGGCACCGCAGTCGACGCGTCCTGGTCCTTATTGGGGTCTTGCGGGTCGTTCTCGGCTGGCACGATGCTCCCCCGATCTGCCTGGTTTCCGGTTGCGGTCGAGGGAAGATTGGGACGGGACGGAAGAATTCAAGGCCTGCCCGGCGATCAGCCGCGCAGCGCGGCGCCGAGCATGCGCGCGGTGACGTCGACGATCGGGATCACGCGGTCGTAGGCCATGCGGGTCGGACCGATCACGCCGAGCACGCCGATGGTGCGTTCGCTGCTGTGGTACGGCGCGGCGATCAGGCTGAAATCGACCAGGGGCTCGTAGCCGGCCTCCTCGCCGACGAAGATCTGCACACCGTCGGCCTGGTGACAGCGCTCGACCAGGTGCAGCAGGTCGGTCTTGTGCTGGAAGACCTCGAACAGCTCGCGCAGGCGCGCCATGCGGTCGCCGCTGGCGCCCTCGAGCAGGTTGGACTGGCCGGCGACCACGCACTCGCCGCCGCCTGCCTCCGGCTCGGCCAGCGCCAGGCGCGCCAGGTCGATCGCCGACTGCAGCATCGCGTCGATGCGCCGGCGCGTCTGCTGCAACTGCTGGTGCAGCAGCTCGCGAATCTCGTCGAGACTGTGGCCGGCCAGCTCGGCGTTGATGTAGTTCGCCGCGCGGCGCAGCTCGGCCTCGTCGTAGGCCCGGTCGAGGTGCACGATACGGTTCTGCACTTCCTTTTCGTCGAGCACCAGGATCACCAGCACGCGCTGCCCGGACAGGGGCAGAAACTCGACCTGCCGAAGAATCACGTCGCCGGCGCGCTGCATCGTGACCAGGCCGGCGTGGTGGGTGATCGAGGACAGCAGGGTGGAGGCGGACTCGATCAGCTCCTTGACCGGCTTGTCCGGGTCCAGTTCGCTGCGCATGCGCGCGATTTCTTCCTCGAGCGGCTGCACCGAGATCATGCGGTCGATGTAGAGGCGGTACGCCTTGGCGGTCGGCACGCGCCCCGCCGAGGTGTGCGGCGAGGACACGTAACCGCGCTCCTCGAGATCGGCCACGATGTTACGGATCGTTGCCGAACTCACCGGCAGACCGGTGTCGGACTGCAGGGTCTTGGAGCCCACCGGCTCGCCGTCACGGATGTGGCGACGCACGAGCGCCAGCAGCAGCTCTTCTTCGCGATCTGTGACGCTGAAAGTCCCTGTCATCGGTTTCTCCGCTGCGGCTCCAACGGGCGATTCGCGACGGTCAAAGCGCCGCCGGTTATATTCCTGACCTTCATAGCGCCAAAAAATTCTAGCACCGGCCCGCTGCGGGCGGTATCACCGGCGCCGCGCTTCTCGCGCCCACGGGCTTAGGGTATAAGGTGCCCCATGCTGAGCCAGCTCACCATCCGCCAGTTCACCTTGATCGATGCCCTCGAGCTCGAATTCGCTCCGGGCCTGACGGTGCTGACCGGCGAGACCGGCGCGGGCAAATCCATCGTGCTCGACGCCCTGGGCCTGGTGCTCGGAGATCGTGCCGACAGCCGTTTCGTCAGGCCAGGCTGCGACAGCGCGGAAATCATCGCCGAGTTCGACCTCGGCAGCCACGACGCCGCGCGGGACTGGCTGGCCGAGCGCGACTGCGGCGCCGACGGCGAGTGCATCCTGCGCCGCCTCATTACCACCGAGGGTCGTTCCCGCGCCTGGATCAACGGGCGCCCCCAGCCCCTGCAGGAGCTCCGCAGCCTCGGTGAACTGCTGGTCGACCTGCACGGCCAGCACGAACACCAGTCCCTGCTGAAGAAGGCCACGCACACCACACTGCTGGACGCCTACGGCGGCCACGACGCGGCGCGGCAGGGGGTGGCGGAAGCGTGGACGCACTGGGACCGGCTCGGGCGCCTGCATGCCGAGCTCGAAACCAGCCGCCTGCAGCGCCAGGAGCGCCGCGACCTGCTGCGTTACCAGCTCGACGAATTCGCCGAACTGCGGCCGCGGGCCGGCGAGTTCGCCGAACTCGACGCCGAGCAGCAGCGCCTGGCTCACGCCGGCGAAATCTGCACCACCCTGAACGAGGCGATGGCCCGCTGCCGCGACGACGAAGGCGACGGGATCGAGGACGCGCTGCAGCAGGTCGAGCGGCGCCTGGCGCGACTGCCCGGCTGCGGGCCGGCCCTCGACGCGGCCCGCGAAATGCTCGAATCGGCGCGTATCCAGGTCGAGGAGGCGCGCCACGCGCTCGCGGAGCTGCGCGGGCGCACCGAACTGGACCCGCAGCGGCTCACCGAGGTCGAGGCGCGCCTGGACGCCCTGCTGCAGCTGGCGCGCAAGCACCGCGTGGAGCCGGAGCTGCTGGCCGAACTCGAAGCGCGCCTGCAGCAGGAGTACGACGCGCTGAGCGGCGACGACGAGCGACTGGAGTCGCTGTCCCGGGAGCTGGAGCAGGCACGTCAGGCCTACGAGACCGCTGCCGCGACGCTGACCCGCCAGCGCAGCGCAGCGGCGCGGCAGCTCGCCGAGGCGGTGCAGGCCCTGCTCGCCGACCTCGCCATGGAGCGCGCCCGCTTCGAGGTGCGCCTGGTGCCCCGCGACGGCGACCCGCATCGCCTCGGGGCCGAACAGGCGGAGTTCCGGGTCGCGACACTGCCCGGCGCCGAACCCGATTCGCTGGCGCGCATCGCATCCGGTGGCGAACTGTCACGTATCAGCCTGGCGATCCAGGTGATCACCGCCGCGTCGCTCTCGATTCCGACCCTGGTTTTCGACGAGGTCGACGTCGGCATCGGCGGCGCCACCGCCGACACGGTCGGCCAGTTGCTGCGACGGCTCGCGGCCCAGCGTCAGGTGTTGTGCGTGACGCACCTGCCGCAGGTGGCTGCTCGCGGCCACCAGCACCTGCGGGTCAGCAAGACCAGTTCGCGCTCCAGCGCCCGTGCCGAGCTCGAGGCCCTGGTCGAAGCGCAGCGCGTCGACGAGATCGCCCGCATGCTCGGCGGCAGCCGCATCACGGCCACGTCGCGCGAGCACGCGCGCGAACTGCTGACCGCGGAGGACTAGCCGCAACGACGCGGCAGAGATACGGGGTTCAGGCGTCGGCGGCGGTGGGCGACAGCAGCAGGCGCCCGACCACCCTACCCGCCCGCAGGCGTGCCAGGGCCTCGTTGACCCGCTCGAGGGGTACGTCCTCGAGCTGGATCGGCTCGATCGCGCCGCACCCGGCGAGCTCGATCAGTTCCCTGGCCTCGGCCAGCGAGCCGACGTAACTGCCCTCGATGACCATCGCCCGCATCGGCAGCAGCGGCAGTGGCGTCGTCAGGGTGCCGCCGAACAGGCCGACCAGGATGATGTGGCCGCCCTGACGCATCACGCGCGTCGCCAGGGCAGCGGTCTGCTCACTGCCGACGTAGTCGATCAGACCGGCCAGGCCACCGTCGGAAGCCGCCTTGATCTGCCGGACCGCGTCCTCGTCGCGCAGGTCGAACACCCGGACCCCCATGTCGGCAGCCACGGCCAGCTTGCCGGGATCGATGTCGGCCGCCCAGGGCGGCTCCCCTCCGAGGGCACGCGCCAGACGCAGCGCCATCATGCCGAC
>CAZOUC010000134.1:0-6715 GCA_964582825.1 uncultured Enterobacteriaceae bacterium
TGAAGAACTGCTGGTGGTTGACGCCGACGACGGCGCAGTTCTTCAGCAGCGCCAGGTTGACCGGGTAGCTGGGGATACGCCCGCTGGCGAAGCCGACCACCAGCAGGCGGCCGCCCGGCGCGATACAGCGGGTCGACGCGTCGAAGGCGTCGCCGCCAACCGGGTCGAGGATGACGTCGGCGCCGTGACCGTCGGTCAGCTCCCGTACCCGCATCTTCAGGTCCTCCTGTTGGTAGTCGACGACCGCGTCGGCCCCTTGCTGCCGCACGGCCTGGGCCTTGAGCGCGCTGCCGACCGCGGCGATGACCCGCGCGCCGAGCGCCTTGCCGACCTGCACGCCGGCGAGGCCGACCCCTCCGGCAGCGCCGAGTACCAGCAGAGTCTCGCCGCTCTGCAGACCGCCACGCCGGCGCAGCGCGTAGTGCGCCACGCTGTGGCCGCCCTGGAAAACCGCGGCTTCGCTGTCGTCGAGCGTCTCCGGTACCGGCAGCACCGACCGCGCCGGTACGTCGACCAGCTCGCGCATGCCGCCGGTGAAGACCACCGCCATCACCCGCTGGCCGCGCGCCAGGCAACGGACCTCGCTGCCAACAGCGACGACCTCGCCGGCGACTTCTCCCCCCGGTGAAAAGGGCGGATTCGGGCTCAACTGGTGGTTTCCGGCGACCATCAGCAGGTCGGCGAAGTTGACGCCGCAGGCTTGCACGGCGATGCGTACCGCGTCCGGTGCCAGCGGGCCCGGTTCGGCCTCGACCAGGCGCAGGCGGTCGGGCGGGCCGAACTCCTCACATACGATGGCTCGCATCGGCGGAATCCCCCCTTCAGAAAAAACGAGGGCCCTGCTGGAGGGCCCTCGGTCCAAGGGCTCGACCGGTCAGAAGCGGTACAGGGCTTCCGCCCAGACGGTGCGGCCCCGGCTCAGTGCCTGGAACTCGGAGCCGGCGATCTCGTACGCGTGCTGGATCACCAGCTCGTCGGAGAGGTTGCGCCCGACCACGGCCAGTTCCCACTGTCCGTCGGATGCCGCCAGTGCAAGGCGGGCGTCCCACTTGGTGAACGAGTCCTGGGTGCCGTTGGGCGCATAGTCCACCCGCACGAAGTACTCGTCGGAGTAGTACATCGTGCCGCTGGCCATCAGCTTCATGGTGCTCGTCAGCGGCGTTTCCCAGTCGACGTTCAGATTGGCTTCCCACTCGGGCGTTCGCTCCAGTGGCTGGCCGCTCAGGTCTTCCTCACCGTCGACGCAGGTCGGATCGACCGGTGTATTGCCTTCGCCGACGATGCACTGGCCGCCGACGAACTGGTCGTATTTGGCGTCGATGTAGGCGAGTGCACCGCTCAGGCGCAGGCCATCGCCGGCAAGCCAGGTGCCCTCCAGTTCGAAGCCCTCGACCTCGGCGGACGCCGCGTTCTGGATGATGAAGCGGTTGCCGTCGTAGGAGGAGGTCTGCAGGTTGTCGAACTGCATCGTGAACAGCGCGAAGTTCAGAGTGGCGGCACCGTTGGCAAGCGTCATCTTGGCACCGAGCTCGATGTTCTCGGCCGATTCGTCCTCGAAGTCGAACACACCGTTGCCCTGCTCGAGCGTCAGTCCGTTGATCATGTCCTGCGGCGTGACCGTAGCCTGGCCGACGTAACGCTGGTAGAAGGCCGAGTCCTGCTCCAGCATGATGTCGCCGAGGGTGTTGTCGTTGGCTTTCATGCCGCCGGGTTTCGAGCCTTCCGCGTAGGCGATGTACGCCGTGACATCGTCACTGAAGTCGTACTGCACGCGGATCGACGGGTCCAGCGCATCGTCGTTACGCGTCTGGAAGAACAGGTACTCGGCGTTGTAGCCGGCGTAGCCCGGGGGCGGTGGCGCGTATTCGGGGTTGACGAGGTCGTTGAACAGTACCGGGAACGCGAAGCCGCGACCGTCCTGTTCCTCGTCGGTGTAGCGCAGGTCGGCGATCACGCGCAGACGCTCCGAGACATTGAAGGTGAGCTGCCCGTACACCGAGTAGGCCTGCGTATCGCGCTCGTAGTTGCGATCCATTCCCGCGGGTGCCGGCGCGATCAGGAACGGCGGCAGGCCGAGGGACTGGAAGAACAGGGGCGCGAAGGAAGAATACTGGCGTGTCGCGGTTTCGGTGTCCTGCAGCCATACGCCGGCGATGTACTCGATCGTCTGGCCGGTCGGTGACAGTACGCGCGCTTCGAGCGAGGTCTGCTCGTAGGCGTCTGCCAGCGCCGAATTGAGAATGTGCTCGGGTACGCCGTCGACGTCGAGCAGCCACTCCTGGTCGTACTCCCAGTAGCTGGCGATGGCGTTCACCGCGTGCCCGCCGAAGATCGTGTCCAGGCTGGCCGTGAGCATCGTGTTGTCGCCGTCGACGTAGTCCTCGACGCCGACGCCGGTGCTGACGCGGCGCGTGGCGTCCGGTTCGAGTTCGACGCCAGGGTCGCCGGTGACGTTGCCGAACAGGCCGCGCGACACGAGCTGGTTGCTGCGCCCGTCCTGCTCGAAATCACCGGTTTCCAGTTTCAGATTGATGACGGTCGAGTCATTGACGTCGAAAGCCAGACTGGCCCGGGCAAACAGGTTTTTCGTCGAGAAGTCGTCGGTATTGGTGATCGGGTTGTTGACCCAGCCGTCCATGTCCTCGTACTTGACCGCGATGCGTCCGCGCACATTGTCGCTGAGCGGGCCGGACAGCACGCCGGTGGTCCGGTAGCCGCCGTCTTCCATCTCGTAGCCGCCCTTGACCCAGCCTTCGAACTCCTCCGTGGGCTTGGCGCTGACGATACTGATCGCGCCCGCCACGGTGCTCTTGCCGAACAGGGCGCCCTGCGGGCCGCGCGCGACCTCGATGCGGTCGACGTCGTAGAAGGCCGACTCCATGCACTTGGAGCGGCCGCAGTAGACGCCGTCGTTGTACACGGTCACCGAGGAGTCGAACGCGAGGTTGGTGACGCCCGAGCCGAGGCCACGTATGCGCACCGCGTAGTTGCCGAAGGTCGAGTGCACGACCAGGCTCGGCGTGTAGTTCTGCACGTCGGTCAGGTCGCCGATGTTGAAGGTCTCGAGCGTCTCACCGGTGACGACGCCGACCGAGATCGGCACGTCCTGCAGGCTCTCGGTGCGCTTGGTCGCCGTGACCAGTACCTCTTCGAGCGAACGGGATTGCTGGCCTTGAGCGAAAGCCGGCGTGGCCAGCACGGCGATGCTCGTGGCGACAGCGAGGGCCAGCGGACTGCGTCGATGGCTGTGATTGGACATTGGGACTTACCTCCTCTCCGGAATTGTTATCGCAGTTATTCGAGTCGACTGTTCTACCTGTCTGTGACTGCTGACGCAGTGTCCTTTCACGGCTTGGCGATCGTCCTTGATGATGCACAAAGTTTTTTTAGTATATCTTAAATCCGCCCGTCAACCACCGGTTTTCGACGGGCCGGTGACCGGCTGCTCAGACCTCCGTATGCCACTCGCTGGCGCCTTCGATCGCCTTGCGAACGTGGCGGATGCCGATCAGCATGATCGTCACGGCAAGGGGGATGAAGATCGCTCCGGTCAGAGCCAGGGACTTGCCGATCGCCGCGTCGTAGCCGAACACGTAGTCTGTGGTGGCGGCCACGATCGTCGGCCCGAGACCGAGGCCGATCAGGTTCGAACAGAAGAAGTAGATCGCGGCCAACTGGCCGCGCATCTGGTTTGGCGTCATCAGCTGCAGCACCCCGCCCGACAAGCCGCCCTGGAAGGCCGAGAAGAAGGTCGCGATGGAGATCGCGGCGATGCCCAGCGGGGCCTGTTCGATGAAGGCCAGAGACACCATGAACGGCAGCATGCACAGGGCGCTGATGATGATCACGCGGCTGTAGGCGTCCTGTACGCCGCGCGAGTACCAGCGGTCGGCGGCGATGCCGCCCAGCATCAGTCCGGCGGTGCCGAACACCAGCATCGCGGTACCGAAGATCAGGCCCGCGCGGGCCGGCTCGTAGTCGAAGGTACGGATCAGGTAGGTCGGGCCCCAGATGTTGGTGCCGTAAACGACCAGGATGAACAGCGCGACGCCGAACACGTGGGTGCCGATGGCGACCGAACGATCGCGCAGGAACTGCACGACGGTACTCAGCGGGACGCCGGCGGCCTCGGGCGCGTCCGGTGAGACGATGCGGCCGCGGCGCTCCGGTTCCCGCACCGTGGCCATCAGCGCTGCAATCAGCAGGCCGGGCAGACCGACGATGAAGAACGTCAGCTGCCAGCCTTCGGTCTCGCCCAGCCATGGCAGCATGACAGAGTCGAGGGCGTCGACGTAGGCGACCACCTGTCCGCCGATCATGTAGGCCAGGCCCGAGCCGATGGTGACGCCCACCGTAAACATGCTCAGCGCCTTGGCGAGCGATCCCTTCGGAAAGTAGTCGCTGATGATCGAGTATGCCGCGGGGGACAGGGCGGCTTCGCCGACGCCGACGCCGACCCGGGCGAAAAACAGCCCCCAGAAACCCTTCGCCACGCCGCACAGCGCGGTCATCATGCTCCAGACCACGATGCCCGCCGCGATCAAGCCCCGACGGCTGGTGCGGTCGGCCAGGCGGGCCAGTGGCAGCCCCATGACGGCGTAGAACAGCGCGAAAGCGAAGCCGGCGAGCAGGCTGTACTGGGTGTCGGAAATCTCGAAACTGGCGCGGATCGGCTCGACCAGCAGGCCCATGATCATGCGAGCATCAGCACGCCGACGACGTACCAGGGATACCAGCCGGTGCGATTGCCGGCAGCGGGTGTGGCGGGCGGAGTGTGCTCTACGGACATGCGAGGTTTGCCTCCATTATTGTGCTTGCGATCTCGCGTGGTTGGGTAAGCGGGCGATCCGGCCCGCCGGTTCAGTCGGCGATGCCGGCCTCGTGCGGACTGGGATACAGCTGGCGCAGCGCCGAGCGCGGCCAGCGGGGAAAGTAGGGTCGGGGGTCGAAATCGGTCCAGGGTCGGGTCGGCTGCGCCAGCCGATCCGCGACGGCCAGCATCACGAACGGGTTGAAGCACATGCCGAAGTGGGAGCAGCGGACGCGGAGGTTCTCGCGTGGCGCCTCTGGCGAACAGGTGTCGACGGTCCGCCGCGGGATCAGCGCCTCGCGCTCCGCCACCGCACCATCGAGCGGGCTGCAGATCGCAATGTAGGGCAGTTCCGGCCGTGTCGCCGGCCAGTGCTTGAGACCGTCGGAGCCGCTGAGGCTGTCGAATCCTGCTGCGCCGGAGATGCGTTTGACGATCAGTTCAAGCGCCCGGTTCGGCTGCGTTGCCCGAGCCGGGTCTGCGGTCGGTGATCCGAGCGTCACGACGCGGTCGACGTCGGCCGGAAAGAGTCCCGCGTACTCCCGCGCGTACAGGCCGCCGGCGCTCTGGCCGACCAGTGCAACCGGTGCGCCGTAGCGGTCCGCGAGGCGCTGGATGCGAACGCCAAGCGTGTCGCGAAGGCCGTGCACGAATTCCCGTATGGTGCCCTGCGAAGGGAAACCGGGGTCGACGGTCTCTACCGCGAAGCCGCAGTGTTCGAGAAACCGGCTCAGCGGTGCGTGGCTGCGGGCCGGCGCCGCGAAGCCCGGCATGGTGATGACCGGGCGCGGCGACGCGATTCGCGGGCTGCGTCGACGCATGTAGCCGGACACGGTTGCGCCGAAGGCCAGGTCTCGATTGGCCACCAGAAAGTCGAGCTGCAGGCGCAGCGTGCCGGCGATCACGTCCTGCACGTCCAGGGCCCTCCTGTTGCGCCTGCAGCCTCCATCAGCCCACCCGCCGCTCGCGGTCCTGCCAGAACGGTTCCCGCAGGGTGCGCTTGAGCACTTTGCCGGTGGCGTTGCGGGGAAAGTCACTGACGAACTCGAAGCGCCGCGGCACCTTGTAGCCGGCCAGACGCGGGCGCAGAAACGCCTCCAGCGTCGCCGCGTCGGCCGTCTGCCCGGGAGCCGGAATCACGAAGGCCAACAGGGCTTCTCCCCACTTGTCATCCGGCACGCCGATCACGGCGACGTCGTCGACCGATTCGTGGCGGCGCAGCTCGGTTTCGATTTCCGCGGGATAGATGTTCTCGCCGCCGCTGATCACCATGTCCTTGATGCGATCGACGACGTAGAGGTAACCCTGCTCGTCCAGGTAGCCGGCGTCGCCGGAGCGATACCAGCCGTCGACGAGAACTTCGGCGGTGGCCTCCGGACGGCGCCAGTAGCCGCTCATCAGGCGGGCGGTACGACAGACGATCTCGCCGACCTCGCCCGTCGGCAGCGAGCGGCCCTGTCCGTCGACGATGCGCACCTCGGCGTCGTCGAGCTCGGTGCCCGCGGAGTGCAGCAGCTGCCCGGCTTCCGGGCGGCACTGCTCGGGACCGAGATAGGTCAGTCCGCCGCAGGTCTCGGTGCTGCCGTAGGACAGCGCGAAGCCGCAGCGAAAGACCTGCTGCGCTTCCCGCAGCAGTTCCACCGAAATGCCGGACCCGGCCACCAGCATGGTCTCGAGCGCGCTGAAGTCGCGCTCGGCGATGCCGGGCGTGCGCAGCATGGCGTGGATCACGGCGGGCGGCAGCGGAACGAGCGAGATACCGCGCTCGATGATGGTGTCGACGATCGCCTGCGGCTCGGTGTCGCGGGTGATCTCGGCACGGGCGCCGGCGAACAGAGCGGCGATGCACAGGTTGGCCGCGGCGATATGGGACAGGGGCATGATGCCCAGCACCGCGGCGCCGTC
>CAZOUC010000135.1:0-6421 GCA_964582825.1 uncultured Enterobacteriaceae bacterium
GGTGAACCGGGCGCCGTCGACGGCGCTCGCCTCGGCGCGCGGCGGTGAGGCGCGGGCGATCTCCAGCGCGCTCGGCAGTGGAATGTCGAGCTCGACGCCGGCGCTGACCACGTCACCGCTGCTCGGGTCTTCGAAGCGCCGCTGCACCGTGGCGCGTGTCAGGCCCTGGCGCTGCCAGGCGTCGATTTGCGCCGCCGAAATGGTCAGGGCCTCGGTAAAGCGGTATGGAGCCTCGCCGAGGTCTTCGAGGCGTGCACCCGCACGGTCCAGCACGAGGCCGGCACCGCCGAGGATCTCGGCTTCCTCGGAACGGACCCCGCTGCGGTAGCCGGCCTCGGCGCTCACCTGCCAGCTCAGGCTGAGAACATTGCTGCGCCCCGCCGTGAGCTGGCGCTGGCGCGGCGATACGCTCGCCGAGCTCAGCCGCGGCGGCGGCGGAACCCGCAGCGTCAGCGAAGCGCTGACGAAGCCGGCCGTCACCGGGTCCTCGAAACGCCGCTGCAGCAGCACACGGTCGAAGCCCCGGGCCTGCCAGGCCCGTACCTCGTCGACCGGGATCGTGATCGTCTCGGTGAAACTGAACGGTCCGCTCCCGGATCCGTCCAGAGTGGCGCCGACGCTGCCCAGCACCGATCCGCCTGACGGGCTCAGCAGCTGCGCGTTCACCGAGCGCACCCCGTTGCGGTGGCCGCTGCCGGTAAGAACCTGCCAGCGCAGTGCCAGCGACGTGGCGGTGTTGGCCTGCAGCTGGACCTGGGCCGGCGTCACGGACGCCGATCGCAGGTCGGAAGGCGGCGGCACCAGCAGGATCATCGACGCGGACACCCGCACCGAGGACCCCGGATCGTCGAACACGCGGCGTACGCGCACCCGTTCGACGCCGGAGTCCTGCCAGGTCTGCAGGTCGCCGGCCGTCAAGGTCAGGACTTCGTTGAAGGTGAACGGTCCGCCGCCACTGGCGCTGAACGGCGTCCCGCGTGTGCCCAGCGACAGGCCGCTGGCGGCGTCGGTGAGTTCGAGGCGATCCGAGGTGGCGCCCGCGCGGTGCCCGAGCGTCGCCGTCACCCGCCAGCTGAGGCTGACGCTGTTGGCACCGGCGTTGAGCTGGCGCTGCGCGGGCGTCACGCTGGCGCTCGATAGTTCGGCCGGCGCCGGGGCGCTGCTCAACAGGCCCGCCGCTACCACCGCCACGGCCGCGAGAATCCGCTTCATGGGCGTTGCTCCAGTTTCCAGCGCAGCTGCACCCCGAGGTGAACAGCCCAGCGGTCGGTGTCGCGACCGAAAGCGCGGTCGTCCCGGCGTCCGTACTGGCCGCGCAGGTTGACGTCCAGTCCGGCGCGGTCGGCTCTGGGCAGCAGGGCGTGCCAGTTCAGTCGGCCGCTGAGAAAATGGCTGCGCAGGTCGTCGCCGATCAGTCCGGCCTCGGCGAACACGCTGCGTTCGGTCGCGAGGTTGTAGCTCAGCGCCAGGTCGACCCGTTGCGGCACCAGTCCGATGTGAACGTCGAGGCCGTAATTGCGGCTGCGGTACACGTTGTCGAACGCGGTTTCCTCGAGCTCGCTATGCTGCACGAAGCCCGACAGGGACAGGCGCTGCCAGGGATTCCACGCCAGCTGCAGCCCGAGCAGGTCGTCGACGAGGTCCGAGCCGGGTTCGTGCAAAAGGTAGCCGTTGATGATCACCACGTCGCTGCGGTCGCGTTGCTCGAAGCGCTGCCACTGCAGGCTCCAGTTCCAGGTCGGTCGACTGAACGTGGCATTGGCCTGCGCCTCGTCGCTGCGCGTGTCCAGGTCGTAGCCGACCACCAGGGCATCGCTATCCGGCTGGCTGTAGCGGCTGCGGTACAGCTGCGCATCCAGCGACGGCGTGCCGAGCCAGCGCCAGGGCCCGCGTTCCGGGTCGATGCCGAGCGGCGTGTAGTTCAGGGCGAGTCCCTGACGACGCAGGGTCTGGGTGGGCCGTAGCGGGTCGTCGTCGACGTTGCCGCGTTCCCGGGTCCACTCGGCGCTCAGGGCCAGGCCCCCGCGGCCGCTCTGCGCCAGAAACTGGGTGGTTTCCAGGTCGCCGGGCAGGGTGAGATTGGTGAGGCTGTAGAAATCGCTGCCGACGCTGCGGTACAGCAGGTCGACGAGCCAGTAGTCGAACGGGCCCGGCCGCAGGGCCCCGTCCGAGTTCAGGGACAGGCTGGCCTGGCGCGCGTCGTCATGCCGTGCCTCGTCCCCGACGGCCAGACCGTCGCCGTCGAAACGCGACTGCGCATACTCCGCCGCGAGGCGCACGCTGCCCTGCCGGACGACGCTGCTCAGCGAGACGTTCCAGCCGTCGCCGCCGACGCGTGTCGGCGGCCCCAGCAGCAGGTTGCCGGCGCCGGCCAGCGCCGTTTCGCCGTCGACGTAGGCCGCACCAAGCTGCAGGCGCTCGCCCCAGGGCGCCAGGTCGACCGTCAGGCCGGTGCTGTTGCCGGCCTCGTCGTCCGGCAGGCCCAGCTCGCCGTCGATCCGGGTCGTCGGTTCCGGCTGCAGGCGAAACAGGCGCAACAGATAGGCGCCGTCGGTATCGCCCAGATCGATGCTGAGACCTCGCCGTGCGTAGCTCGAGAACAGCAGGTCCTCGCGCGCGATGCGGATCGAACCGAGCGCGACGGTGACAGGCAGCTCGTCCTGCCGGCTGACGGCGAAGCGATACGCGGGCAGTGCCCACGCGTCGGCCCCGGCAGGCACATTGGCGTCGTATGCGACGTCGGCGCTGGTCGTGAGCCGCCAGCCCGCGCGCTCGTGTTCGATTCCGCCGCTGACCCCGCCGCTCGCCCCGGCGCGCGCATCACCGACGTAGGCCGCGGCGGGGTTGTCTGTCAGCCGGTGATGCAGGTCGAGAGCGCTGTCGATGGACCAGGGGCGCGGTCGGGCGGCCGCGCGGACGTCGAGCCGAGTGAGCAGCAGTTCGCGGCGTCCACCGTCGGCGCGCAGCAGCAGGATCCGCAGTTCGTGCTGACCGGGCGCGAGCGGCGTCGGCAACTCGATCTGCAGGGCCGCGCCGTCGAAGCGCGCGAATCCGGTGACGTCGTAGCCGCCGATCTGGATGGCGACGGCATCGCCAGGGGCGGCGTCGGCCGGAGATTCGAACGGTACTTGCAGAGGCTCACCGGCCTGATGGGCGATCGGCGTCGCCGCCTGCACCGGTACGGTGCATGGCGCCAGGGCGAGGCAGAGGGCCGCTGCCAGGGGCGGCAGGAAGGTGGCGGGGCTTCTCAAGGCACCGTCATTCCACCGGGATCGCGTAACTCGAAGCTTAAGGGCAGGTTCGCCGTATCTCAAGCCGTGGCGGGGTGGAATCTGGAAATCCGAGCCGGGAGCCGGCACACTAGAGCGGCTCTTTTGGGAGGATCACCATGAAAACAACAAGCAACATCATCGTCATCATCGGGGCACTGCTGCTCGTAACGCTGCTTGCGCCGCAGGCCAGTGCCGAAAAGTCCGAGTCCGGTGCCTCGGCCCGCGATGCGGAGAAGTCCGAAGGTACCGCAAAGCCGGCGCGCTATCCGCACTACAATCCCGTTGGCGGGGTTCGCCAGGCGTCGGCCGCCGAGTCGGGTGACGAATCCGCGCCAGGGCGCAAAGTAGAGAAGCGGGAGGACGCCAAGCCGGCCGGCCTGCTGTTGCCGGCGGTGCAGAAGGTGCGTGAGGCGCCGGCGCGTACCAAGCCCCGCATGAGCCTGCAGCGCATGATGCGCGAGCTCAAGCCCACGCGGGTGCCCGCGGCCGCTGCCGCGTCGGCGGCCGGCTCGGCCGGCGCCAACACGCAGTTGTCGGTCGGCGCGAAGCCGCCCGAGCCGCCGAAGTACGAAGTCACGGACTGCACCGGCAGCGACGGCGTCTCGAAAGCCTGCTGCGCCTGGCAGCCCGGCGACGGCGGCTCGACCTGCGACCTGTTCATCGCCCTGTGCAATTCGCACGACGGCTGGTCGGGTAACGGCAACTCGAACGGCGCCGTCTGTACCGGCGAGGGCACGGTCGAGTAATCGTCAATCCCTCAGGCGTCGAGCCGGAAGCGCTCACGCAGGAACTGAGCGACTCCATCCGCGTCGTGGCGGCCGATCACCGCGGTCGCCGCGGCGCGCACCTCGGCTGAGGCGTTTTCCGGCGCGTAGCACTCGTCGGCGGTGGCGAACATGCTCAGGTCGTTGTCGCCGTCGCCGAAACAGATCACTTTCTGCACACCGAGCTGCCCGCGCAGTTCCTCGACCGCGCTGCCTTTCGAGGCTTCGGTGTGGTGGATGTCGATCCAGCACTGGCCTTCGCCCTCCCAGGCGCCGCCCGAGTAAGCGACCAGGTGCGCTTCGTCGTCGACCAGGCCGCGCACGGCCTGGATGGCCGCGGCGCTGCCGATGGCGCTCAGGTTGGTGATCTCCGCGTCTGCCGGGAGGCGCGACGCCGGCAGCACCGCGACGCCGCCGTAGCGGGCAAACGCTGCCGCCAGCTTTTCCTCGACCTCGTTGCGCACCGGCGGGTGATAGATGGCGTGCCGGTTGCCGGGCTCGACCGTGAACACGAAGGGCGTGACCTCCTGCGCCAGCATCGCGTGCAGCACGTGATCGACTTCGTCCATCGTCAGGCAGTTCCGGTGCGAGTAGTGCTCGGTCGACGGGTGCCAGATCATCACGCCGTTCTTGTAGATCTGGGGCAGCCCGAAGCCGTGCCCGGCGAGCAGCGCCTGCGAGGCGTGCAGGGTGCGGCCTGTCGCCACGGTGTAGGCGATGCCGCGCCCGGCCAGAGCCGCCAGCGTTTCGCGCGTGTAATCCGAGATCGTACTGCTGCCGTCGAGCAGCGTGCCGTCGAGATCGAAGACGATCAGTTCCATTGCGGGCCACCTGTTGCGGGCATCGGGCCGGCTCCGAGGAGTCTGTACAGCCGCTTCCGGGCCATAGTGTACAGGTCGCGACGGCCCTGGCCTAAAACCCGGGTGGCAGACCGCGTCAGATCGGCCAAACTGTAGGGGTTCAAGGTCGCAGCCGACCGCCCGGAGAGACTGAAGCCGGCACGCCATGTTCGATCCCCTGATGATCATCTGCGCCCTGCTGTGCGGCATGCTGGCGCGCGGGCTGGGCCTGCCCGCGCTCATCGGCTACCTGGCGGCGGGTTTCGTGCTGCACGAGCTCGGCGCCACCGAGGGGATCCTGCTGTTCCAGCTGGCGGAGATGGGCGTGACCCTGCTCCTGTTCAGCATCGGCCTGAAGCTGCGGCCCGCGGAGCTGCTCGAGACCAAGGTCTGGGGTACGACCCTGGTACACATGCTGCTGATGATCCTGGCGTTCGCGCCGCTGCTGCTGCTGGCGATGCTGGTGCTGCCAGGCGAGTCGACGCTGAATCTGCAGCAGGCGGTGCTGCTGGCGTTCGCCCTGTCCTTTTCCAGTACCGTGTTCGCAATCCAGGTGCTGCAGGAACGCGGCGAAATGGCCTCGCGGCACGCCTCGCTGGCGATCGGCGTGCTGCTGATGCAGGACATCGCCGCGGTGCTGTACATCGGCGCCAGCACCGGTAAGGTGCCGCAGTGGACCGCGCTCGGCCTGCTGCTGCTGATTCCGGCGCGCCCGCTGATCCTGCGGCTCTTGAGCCTCTGCGGTCACGGTGAGCTGTTCACCCTGTTCGGCCTGGCGCTGGCGATCATGGGCGCGCAGGTGTTCGAGGCCGTCGGCGTCAAGGGCGACCTCGGTGCGCTGATTCTCGGCGCCCTGCTCGCCGGCGACCAGAAGGCCAAGGAACTGGCCAAGAACCTGCTGCACTTCAAGGATCTGTTCCTGGTGGGCTTTTTCGTCAGCATCGGCCTGCAGGGCTGGCCGACGCCCGAGCTGATCGTCGTGGCCGTCGTGCTCGGCGTCCTGGCGCCGCTGAAGGCGCCGCTGTACTTCTGGCTGATGACCCGCTGGCACACGCCGCCGCGCACCGCGGTGCTCAGTTCGGCGGCGCTGTCGAACTACAGCGAGTTCGGTCTGATCGTCGTCGCCATTGCCGCCGGCACCGGCCTGGTCGACGCCCAGTGGTCTGCGGCGCTGTCGCTGGCGATCGCTGTGAGCTTCCTGCTGTCGTCCGGCATCAACGTGCGCGTGCACTCGATCTACGGGCACTGGCAGGGCCTGCTGAGCCGTTTTCGCAGCGACGCGCTGGAGCGTGGCCGCCCGGACACCTCCGGCGTGCGCGTCATCGTGCTGGGCATGGGCAATATCGGTACCGGCGCCTACGACGCGATGCGCCAGCAGCACGGTGACGCGGTACTCGGCGTCGACGACAACGACGTCAACTGCCGCGTCCTGGAGGAGATCCTCCGCGAGAGGCTGCTGGTGGACCGGCCCGAGAGCTTCGAGCCCCTCTGTGTGGTGATCGACAAGCTGGAGAGGATGGGGGCGGAGGCCGTCGTCGAGCAGCTC
>CAZOUC010000135.1:6431-6655 GCA_964582825.1 uncultured Enterobacteriaceae bacterium
GCCGACGCCAGCGATCCGGACTTCTGGGCGCAGATCGATCTCGGCGAGGTCGAGCAGGTCATGCTCGCATTGACCAACCACGAGGAGAACAAGCTGGTCGGCAAGCAGCTGCGGGCGCTCGGCTACGTGGGTCTGATTACCGCGATCGTACGGTTCAAGGAAGAGGACGAGGAACTGCGCCGCTACGACATCTCGAGCTTCAACCTGTTCGCCGAGGCGGGCAG
>CAZOUC010000136.1:0-6650 GCA_964582825.1 uncultured Enterobacteriaceae bacterium
ATTCGACTAGAAGATGCCCATGGCCAGGCCGGCCGCCAGGGTCAGACCGAGTTCCTCGCAACCTTGGAGGCCGCGCTGATCCGGTTCACCGCGGACAATCAGCGGCTCGGCCACCTGCTTCATCGGGTAGCCCGCGAGTATCCGCTGCGCCTGGCGGACGGCATTGCTGCCGTCGTTGCCGGCACTGACGAACAGCGCGTAGGGTCGGTTCAGTTCGTGGGGCTGGGCCGGATAGAAGGTCCGGTCGAAGAAATCCTTCAGTCCGCCGGACAGGTAGCCGAGGTACTCGGCCGAACCGAACAGCAGGGCATCCGCCGCCAGCAGATCGGCCAGACCCGCTTCCAGCGCCGGCACGCAGCATACGTCGATCTCCGGTTCCTGGCGGGCGCCGCGGCTGGCGGCAGCGGCCAGTTGCGCCGTCGCGCCGCTCTGGCTGTGGTAGACGATGGTCAGCCGTTTAGGCACGATGCAGGTTCTGCAGGAACGGACGCAGCCCGAGGCTCAGCAGGATGCCCGCGACATCCGCGAGCAGATCGGCCAGCGAGAAGCTGCGCCAGGGCAACAGGAACTGGGCACACTCGATCAGCAGCCCGAACGCTGCGAGACCGCCCAGCCCGATCCAGTCGATACCCCGCCGCGGATAGGCGAGCTGCCACAGCAGCGCGAGCACGAAAAACATCAGCACGTGTACGAGCTTGTCGCTCTGCGCCGGAGCGCCCCCGGCGTCGACCGGCAGCAGCGACAGCAGCAGCACCGCCAGCGCGGCGAGCCAGAATGCCGCCGCCAGCAGCCGTCTTACGCTTGGAGCCATCAGTCCGGTCGTCATGCTGCGGCAGTCTACGGTGCGGCCGGTCCGCGAGCAACGCGATTCCGATAGTCAGGAGCTATCGGAATCGCCAGAAGATTTCTGTTGATCTATTGAAGCCCCGGCCTATCATCACAGTGCCAATCGATTGAACTTGGCAATCAACAGGAGTGTTCGCTTATGGACCTGAAAGGATCGAAGACCGCTGAAAACCTGGCCGCCGCTTTCGCCGGAGAGAGCCAGGCCAACCGCCGCTACCTCTACTTCGCCGCCAAGGCCGACGTCGAAGGCGCCCCGGACGTGGCCGCCGTGTTCCGCGCTACCGCCGAAGGTGAAACGGGTCACGCTCACGGCCACCTCGAGTACCTCGAGCAGGTCGGCGACCCGGCGACCGGACAGGAGTTCGGCAGCACGGAAGCCAACCTGAAGAGCGCCATCGAGGGCGAAACCCACGAGTACACCGACATGTACCCGGGCATGGCGAAGACCGCCCGCGACGAGGGCTTCGACGAGATTGCCGACTGGTTCGAAACCCTGGCAAAAGCCGAACGCAGCCACGCCGGCAAGTTCCAGCGCACCCTGGACGCCTACCTGGCCGAGCGCTGAGCTTCGCACCATGCAAGACCGCACGGGCACCGACCAGGTCGGTGCTCGTGCACCTTAGGTTCCGCAGACCCCGGGGTACGACATGAAAGAAGGTGGACTGGAGGCGCCGACCCGTCATCCGATCGAATGGCAGGGCGAGGATTTCTGGGACGAAGACAAGCTCAATGCCGAACTGGAACGGGTCTTCGATATCTGTCACGGCTGCCGGCGCTGTGTCAGTTTATGCGACTCCTTCCCTACCCTGTTCGACCTCGTCGACGAGTCGCCCACCTTCGAGCTGGACGGCGTCGACAAGGCCGACTACGCCAAGGTGGTCGACCAGTGCTACCTGTGTGACCTCTGCTACCAGACCAAGTGTCCCTACATCCCGCCGCACCCGTGGCAGCTCGATTATCCCCACCTGATGCTGCGGGCCAAGGCGGTGGCGTTCCGCAAGAACGGCGCGAGCCTGCGCGACCGGGTGCTGACGTCGACGACGCGGACCGCCAAGGCCCTCAGCATTCCGCTGGTCGACGTGACCGTCAACGCCGCCAACCGCAACGCGGCGCTGCGCAAGGGCATCGAGAAGACCTTCGGCATTCACCACAAGGCCCGCGTACCGGAATTCCACAGCCGGCACCTGGCGAAGCGGCTCAAGGACCACCGGCCGTTGGACGCCGCCGCGCAGCCGGCCTTGCCGACCCGCGGCAAGGTGGCCATTTTCGGCACCTGTTACGGCAGCTACAACCAGCCGCAGATCGGCGAGGACCTCGTTCGCGTGCTGGAACACAACGGCATACCGAGCCGGTTGCTCGCCGGTGAACAGTGCTGCGGCATGCCCAAGATGGAACTGGGCGACCTCGAGTCGGTGCGCGCGCTGAAGGACCACAACATCCCGCTGCTGCTCGACGCCATCGACGACGGCTGGGACATCCTGGCTCCGATTCCGTCCTGCGTGCTGATGTTCAAGCAGGAACTGCCGTTGCTGTTTGCCGAGGACGCCGACGTACAGCGCGTCCGCGAGCACGTCTTCGACCCGTTCGAATACCTGGCCTACCGGCACAAGGCCGGCCTGCTGAACACCGACTTCAAGCAGCCGCTCGGCAAGGTCTCCTACCAGGTGGCCTGCCACCAGCGCGTGCAGAACATCGGCCTGAAAACCCGGGACATCCTGTCCCTCGTACCTGACACGGAAGTGAAACCGATCGAACGCTGCTCGGGCCACGACGGCACCTATGCCGTACGCGCGGAAACCTACGACAAGGCGCAGAAAATCCTGCGCCCGGTCACGCGCCAGGTGCAGCAGTTCGATCCGGCCCACTACACCAGTGACTGCCCGATGGCCGCGGCCCACATCGCCGACAGCCTCGGCCACCGCGACGACCCGGCGCACCCGATCAGCCTGCTGCGCCAGGCCTACGGAATCTAGGAGTATCGACATGAGCAGACCGATCACGCGCGAGGAGATACCCAGCCTCGAAGAGTACGCCAGGCAACGCGATGCCTTTCGTGAACGGGTTCTGGCGACCAAGAAGCATCGCAAGGTCGCCATCGGCGAGAACATCACCCTGCTGTTCGAGAACCGCGACACGATCCTCTACCAGGTCCTTGAAATGCTGCGCATCGAGAACACCCGCGAGGCCGCCGGCATCGACGAGGAGCTGACCGCCTACAACCCGCTGATCCCCGACGGCAGTAACTGGAAAGCGACGATGCTCATCGAGTTTCCGGACGAGTCGGAACGCCGCGTCCAGCTCAAGTACCTGCGCAACATCGAGCATGAAATGTGGGTGGAAATCGGCGACCGACGCTTGACCGCGATCGCCGACGAGGACATGGAACGCTCCGACAGCGAGAAGACCTCAGCCGTGCACTTCCTGCGCTACCAGCTGGACCAGGACGCCATCCGCGCCCTGCGGGACGGCGCGTCGCTGCGCTTCGGCACCAGTCACGAACGCTACAGCGCCTCGAGCGCACCGGTGACCGGCGCGAATCGCGAGGCGCTGCTGAGCGACCTCGGTGAACTGCACTGAATTTCCGCGACCTCAAGTACCTGGTCGCCCTGGCTGAGGTTCAGCACTTCGGCCGCGCGGCGGAGCGCTGCCACGTCAGCCAGCCGACCCTGTCGCTGCAGGTCCGCAAGCTGGAAGAGCAGCTCGGCGTCAGCCTGTTCGAACGCAGCGGCCGGCGCGTCTACGTCACGCCCGCCGGCGAACAGATCGTCGCGCGGGCGCGGGCCGCGCTGCGCGAACACGACGAAATGCACGCCATCGCCGAGCGCCTGCACGACCCCTCGGCGGGCAGCTACCGGCTCGGCGCCTTTCCGACCCTGGCGCCCTACCTGCTGCCCCGAATCGTGCCGGGCCTGCACCGGCAGTATCCGCGCATGCGGCTTATCCTGCTCGAAGAAAAGACCGACCTGCTGCTCGAACGCCTGCGCAACGGGCAGCTCGACCTGGCGCTGCTGGCGCTGCCTACCGGCGGGGAGGACCTCCACGAGCTGGAACTGTTCGAGGAAGCGTTCAAGCTCGCCGTCTACCCGACACACCCGCTGGCGCAGCGTCGCTGCGTCGATGCAGCGCAGCTCGAGGGGCAGGACCTGCTGCTGCTCGACGAGGGGCACTGCCTGCGCGACCAGGCCCTGGATTACTGTCACGCCTCGGGTGCCACTGAGAACCGGGAGTTCAGGGCCACCAGCCTGGAGACGCTCAAGCACATGGTGGCCACCCGCGTCGGCATCACCCTGGTGCCGGAAATGGCCGCCGAAGCCGGCAATCCGGGAATCCGCTACCTGCGCATCAGGTCACCGCAGCCGCGCCGGCGCATCGGCCTGGTCTGGCGCCGCGGTGCGTCGCAGCAGGTTTTCTACCGCGAGCTGGCCGAGCGCATCGGACAGCTGGCCGGCCTCTGACGCCTGCAGATGCAGCGCACGCTGATCCTGCTCGGACTCGCGATCGTGCTGGTCGGCCTGGCCTGGCCCTGGTTGAGCAAGCTGCCGCTCGGGCGGCTGCCCGGTGACCTGGTGTTCGGCGAGCGCGTGCGCGTGTACATCCCGATCACCACGATGCTGCTGATCAGCGCACTGCTGTCACTGCTGGCCTGGCTGCTGCGCAAGTGAGGCCAGCCAGCGGCGTCGCGCCCGCAGCCAGCGCGACTCGCGCAGCTGCAGGCGCAGGAAGCAGCCGAGGATGCCGGTTTCGTCACGCAGCTGGCGTTCATGCCCGATGCGCAGGATCTGCTCGTAGTACCAGGCCATCACCGACAGGCCGGCCAGGGCCCGCAGCATCAGCGGGCGGGCATTGACGCCGAACAGGCGTGAGTGCGGCCGACCGATCCGTCGTTCGACGCGAGGCAGCTCGCTGGCGCCGGCCAGCAATGTGGCGGGCGATTCCGGCGCCACGCACAGGGGCCGGCCCAGGCCGATCAGGTCGATACCGTCCTCCTCGATCGCCGCGTTCATCACCGCGGCATTGCGGAATCCGCCGGTGACCATCAGCGGCACGTCGATACTCTGCCGCAGTTCGGCGGCAAAGCCTTCGAAGAAGGCTTCGCGCTGCCGGGTACTGGCCCGCTGTGGCAGTTCCTCGGGCGCCTCGAGCCCGACCAGCTCGAGCATGCGGGGCTGTTCGTAGGTTCCGCCGCTGATCTCGAGCAGGTCGATGCCGTCCTGCGCCAGCCAGCGCGCCACCTGCCGCGAATCTTCTGGCGCGAAGCCGCCCCTCTGGAAGTCGGAACTGTTGAGCTTGACCGCCAGCGCGAACCCGCTGCCACAGCGCTGACGGATCGCGGCGACGACGCGCCGCAGCAGGCGCGCCCGGTTCTCGAGACGGCCTCCCCATTCATCGTCCCGACGATTGGCCAGCGGACTCAGGAACTGCGACAGCAGGTAACCGTGGGCAGCGTGCACCTGCACCCCACAGAACCCGCAATCGCGCGCCAGCGCCGCGGCGTCGGCAAAGCGCTCGACGAGCTGTTCGATCTCGGCGCCCGTCATCGGCCGTGGCCGCGCATACAGGCCGCCCGGCAGCCCCAGGCGGACGGCGGAGGCCGACAGCGGCTGCGGGTTGACCTTGGCGGGTGTCTGCCGACCGGCGTGTGACAGCTGCATCATCAGTTCGGCGTCGCCCTCGCCGGCCGCCTCGACCCAGCGGCGCAGCGCATCCGCGGCGTGCGCCGGCTGCCTGCCGTCGATGATCACATTGCCCGGCCGTTCCAGGTGATCGCCGTCGACTTGGACATTGCCGGTGATCAGCAGACCGGGGCCGCCACGGCTCCAGCGCCGGTACAGGGCCTCGAGCCGGGCATTGCTGCAACCGTCGGGATCGGCGAGCCCCTCCGTCATCGCCGCCTTGACCAGGCGGTTCTTTAACGCCAGGCCGCAGGGCAGCCGCATGGGCCGGGTAATGGCTGCTTGGTTCATGCACGTGTTCCGCTGTTCACTCATGCTGCGACGGGTCGCGCCGCGCTCAGGCGCAAGTCTATACTGCGGACAGGGGGAACCGCTTGGACACGCAGTGTCTATGCAGCACACGGGCGAGCAGTACGAAGTCCCGCAACGCGGTCCATCACCGCTGGCACGCCTGTTCCTCGTATACAGCCTGTTGATCGTCCTGGGCTGCGCGGTGTATGGCTGGCGCAGCCTGCGCGATGCACAGCAGGCTGTCGAAACCGAAATCCGCAACCTGTTGCAGCTGTACTCGCAGAACGTCGAAGCGACCCTGCTGCGCCACGAGACCGTCCTGCGCCTTCTGCTGAATTCCCCGGCCGGTGCCGAACCCGCCCTGGCCGATCTGCAGGGGCTGAACATCGTCGAGGCCGGCTACGCCGAGGTCATGGGCGGATTCACCCTGCTGGACGCCGACGGCCAGGTCCTGAGCAGCGACCTGCCACTGCAGGGTCCGGCGGCACGACACGCCCTGGCGGACCTGGGCCTGCGGATCGGTCGCCAGTCCGGGGTGATCGTCGGCCGGCCGATGCCTCACCCGGACACCGGCGAAACGCTGATCCCGCTGGCGTTGATGCACCCGGCCGGCCACGCCGTGGTGGCCTGGTTCCGCCCCGGGAAGGAAGCGGAACAATGGACCGTGGCTGCCGCGCCGGGCATCGGCCTGGCGGTGCTGCGCGTCGACGGCTTCGTCGTCGACGCCGCCCTGGACCAGCTGCAGACCGGGCCCGGCTGGGATCCCCGGCGCCTGTTCGCCGAGCCGGTTCCCGACGCGCTGCGCGAGCGCCTGCTGCAGCCGAACGATTTCCCCGAGCT
>CAZOUC010000137.1:0-6648 GCA_964582825.1 uncultured Enterobacteriaceae bacterium
AGAAGATGTGCGCGTCGTCCTGCACGAAGGCGCGCACGCGCATCAGGCCGTGCAGGGAACCGGAGGGTTCGTTGCGGTGGCAGGAGCCGAACTCGGCCAGGCGCAGCGGCAGATCCCGGTAGCTGCGCAGGCCCTGGTTGTACACCTGCACGTGGCAGGGGCAGTTCATCGGCTTGACCGCGAACTGCCGCTCTTCCGCCGTGAGTGAAAACATGTCGTCGCCGAACTTGTCGGCGTGGCCGGAGGCCTCCCATAGGCTGAAATCCACCAGCTGCGGGGTGCGGATCTCCTGGTAGCCCTTGGCGTCGAGGCGGCGGCGCATGTACTGCTCGACAGCCTGGTACAGAGTCCAGCCACGCGGGTGCCAGAAAACCATGCCGGGCGCCTCTTCCTGGGTGTGGAACAGGTGCAGCTGCTTGCCGAGGCGGCGGTGATCGCGTTTCTCGGCCTCCTCGATGCGGCGCAGGTAAGCCTTCAGGGCCTTGGTGTCGGCCCAGGCGGTGCCGTAGATGCGCTGCAGCATCTCGTTGTTGGAGTCGCCCCGCCAGTAGGCGCCGGCGACCCGGGTCAGCTTGAATGCCTTGAGCTTCCCGGTGTCGGGAACGTGCGGACCGCGGCACAGGTCGATGAAGTCGCCCTGCCCGTACAGGGAGATCTGCTCACCCTCGGGAATGCTGGCGATGATCTCGGCCTTGTATTCCTCGCCCATGTCGCGGAAGAAAGCCACCGCGTCGTCCCGGTCCATGACCCGGCGCTCGACCTGCAGCGCCGCCTCGGCGAGTTCGTTCATGCGCTGCTCGATCTTCTCGAGGTCCTCCGGGGTGAAAGGGCGCTCGTAGGCAAAGTCGTAGTAGAAGCCGTCCTCGATCACCGGGCCGATGGTGACCTGCGCTTCGGGAAACAGCTGCTTGACCGCCTGCGCGAGCAGGTGCGCGGTCGAGTGGCGGATGATCTCCAGGCCCTCGTCGCTCTTCGGCGTGACGATCGCCAGCTCCGCGTCGTCCTCGATCAGGTAGGAGGTATCGACCAGGGCGTCGTCGACCTTGCCGGCCAGCGCCGCCTTGGCCAGACCGGGACCG
This sequence comes from uncultured Enterobacteriaceae bacterium, assembly GCA_964582825.1. Lineage (GTDB taxonomy): Bacteria > Pseudomonadota > Gammaproteobacteria > Pseudomonadales > UBA5518 > CAZOUC01. Next base: position 1,080 of record CAZOUC010000137.1, read on the forward strand.
ATGTCTGCGGCGACCTGGGCCACCGTGACCGGCGCGTCGTAACTGCGTTGGGAACCGTCGGGCAGGATAATGCGGGGCATCGTGCTCTCCTCTCAGTGGTGACCCCTACCAAAGGCCACGTGAATCGTCGACACGATCCCGCCGTTGCGACGAAGTCGTGCAGAATCTCGAAATTATAACGACAAGGCCAGGTGCGCCGGGGCGGGCCGGGGTCGCACAAGTGTGGTAATTTCACCGCCTGCATTCGATCAGGAGTCGACGCCGTGGCACGCCCGGGCACTGCCGGCAAGTCCGCCCCGCAGCGCATCTGGTCCCGCCTGTTCGGCGACGCCGGGCGGCAGACCTGCAACTACTGCGGCCGCGCCTCCACCGAGCGCGAACGCGAGGCCTTCCAGCAACACCTCGACAGTCCGGGTGACGGCCTGGGGGACGTCTGCCCGCACTGCATCCGGGTCAACGCCTTCGGCGCCGTGGATCGCTGGCGCATGAAGCCCTGATGCGTTTCAGTCGTGGCTCAGCGGCTTGTCCGTGAACAGGTAGTCGCGCAGTTCCTTGTCGAACGCCGGGTCGCGACGGCGAATCCATTCGAGCGCCATCGCCGCGTGCTCTTTTTCTTCGTCCCGGTTGTGCTCGAGGATGCCGCGCAGCTCGGGGTCCTGGCAGGCCTGGATACGCTGGTCGTACCAGTCGACCGCTTCCAGTTCCTCGATCAGCGAGGTCAGAGCCCGGTGCATGTCGCGCCCTTCGGCGCTCAATTCGGCCACCGGCTCGTGGTATCCACGTTCACCCATAGCAATCTCCTTGCTGAAGATGGTGCCTCCGTTTTCATGGTGCCCGATTCGGCGCCGGGGCATCATGACCGCCGTCAAGTACGGCAACGGAGCACCCTTCAGGCCAACAGGTACAGCAGGCCAAGGCCGACCAGGAACGCCGCCGGATGGATGATCTCCGGCGCCCCGCGTTCGGGATCACGGGTCTCCGGAATCAGGTCCACGGCACCGATGTAAAGGAAGTTTCCGGCTGCGAACGGGATCAGCAGGTCCATGTCGAGGCGCCCGGCCAGGGACCAGGTCAGCAGACCGCCGAGCGGGAACGACAGGGCCGACAGGAAATTGAAGGCCAGGGCACGGCGCCGCGACCAGCCGCCGTGCACCAGCACCGCGAAGTCACCCAGTTCCTGCGGCACCTCGTGCAGCGCCGCCGCAAACCAGGCGGTCAGACCGAGGCGGTAGTCGGCCAGGAACAACGCCGCGATCGACAGGCCGCCGATGAAGTTGTGCAGCGCATCGGCGACCAGCACCAGGTAGGTCACCGGCCGCTTCGTTTGCTCGCTGGGGCGGCGACGACAGTGGTGCCAGTGCAGTGTGGTTTCGAGCAGGTAGAAGGTCACGAAGCCGAGCGCCGTCCACAGGAACACCGTCGCGGCGTCGTCGATCAGGCGCATCGCCGCCGGCAACATGTGGAACAGGGCGCCGCCGATCAGGGTGCCGGCAGCGAGAGCGACCAGCGGCAGCAGCCAGAGCCGCAGCCGCGCGTCAGACAGCACGAGCGTAATGGAACCGACCAGGGCGATGGCGCTCATCGCCAGGCCGAAACCGAGAATGACCAGCAGGTCATGCATGCGGGAATAATTGGTAGGACCGACTGGAGTCGAACCAGCGACCTCTACCATGTCAAGGTAGCGCTCTAACCAGCTGAGCTACGGTCCTACGGCAGGCCGCGAAGTATAAAGCCGGTCGCGGGAGAATTCAAAACGCTTTGCGGCATATTCCCGGCCCCTGTTGCAGCCCCCTGCGCTTGCATAGAATGGTGCCTGGACCAGCGCCCGGCCACCACGCCAACAACAGAGCCGGGATCAGGGAACAGCGCGTGCCGCCGAATTCTGTCGCATCGATCCGGATCGCCAGCCTGGCGCTCCTGCTGAGCGCCTGTGCCGGGCGACCCGTGGTGCAGGCGCCGCTCGAGTGCCCGGAACCGCCGCCCTGCCCGGCCTGCGAGACGCCCGTCTGTCCGGTGGTCGAACCGGAGATCATCGAGCGCGAGCGGGTCGTCACGCGCACCGTCGAGGTCCCGGCGCCGCGCCCGGAAGAAGCGCTGACCGTCATCGGCCAGACCGAAACCGTGCTGATCGAGACCGCCGACCTGAACCTGCCGGCGCGCATCGACACCGGCGCCGACACCTCGGCAATTCACGCCGCGGACATTCTGCCCTTCGAACGCGATGGCGAGGAGTTCGTTCGCTTCACGATCCCGGCCTACGGCGACCGCCCCGCGCGACAGCTGGAAAGACCGTTGCTGCGGGATCGCGGTGGCTACCGCTGCATCCGCCTTTGGCTGCGCCTCGGCGACATCCGCGAACGCATTGACGTGCGCCTCGACGAGCGCGTCGACCCGGCGTACCCGCTGCTCATCGGGCGAGACTTCCTGATCGACAACGCGCTGGTCGACGTCAGCGGCCGGTTTCGGACCCGCTCCCGGCTCGCGCCGCTGCCTGACTGATGGAGCGGTCGCGCGCCAAGGTCTACGGGATCGCGCTGCTGCTGATTGCCGGCGGACTCGGCGTGATGGCCTACAAGGCCGCCTATCTCGGCTTTCCCCTGTTTCCCGGTGCCTCGCAGGACGTCTGGACCCTGGAATCGAAGATCACCTTCGAGCCCACCGGCGACCCGGTCGATACGCGCCTGACGCTTCCCGAGCCGCTTGCCGGCTGGGAGCTGCTCGACGAGTACTTCGCGTCCAGCGGCCTGACCTTCGCCACCACCGAAACCGACGGGCGTCGGGTAGCCCGCTGGACGCGACGCGAGCTCGACGAGGCGCCGACCCTGTATTACAAGCTGCAGCTGACGCGAGCGGAGCAGCGCGGGCTGCCGGCAAGAATGCCGCGCCCGCGGCCGCAGCCGGTGATCGCCAACGACATCCGCACCGCCATGTCACGCCTGCTGGACTCGGTGGACGAACAGGCGGCAACGCCGACCCAGTTCGTGTCGATGCTGCTGCGCGAACTCGCGCGCGAGGAGCCGCTTCAGGAAGTGGCCTATCTGCTCGGTGAGCGTGGCGACGACCCCGTCGAACTGATCCTGGACCTGCTGGCCCTGCGACAGATTCCCGCTTCGCGCCTGCGCGGCCTGTACCTCGAGGACGGCCGCCGGCGACAGCAGGTGACCGACCTCGTCGAAGCCTACACGGACCAGGGCTGGCAGGTGTTCTCACCGCAGGACGGGCGCGTCGGACTGCCGGAGAACTTTTTCGTCTGGGTGCGTGGCGACGCGCCGATGCTCGACGTCGTCGGCGGGCGGGACTCCCGGCTGTACTTAGCCATGGTCCGCAACACCCTGCCGGTGAAAACGGTGCTGGCGATGGACCCGGCCAACGTCGAACGCCCCTTGCTCGACTTCTCGATCTACAGCCTGCCGGTCGAACAGCAGGGCGTGTTCAAGTCGATCCTGCTGATCCCGGTCGGCGCGCTGGTCGTGGTGCTGCTGCGCATCGTCGTCGGCGTCAGTACGGCCGGCACCTTCATGCCGATCCTGATCGCGCTCGCCTTCATCCAGACCACGCTGCAGGCGGGGCTGCCGATCTTCCTGCTGGTGATCGCCGTTGGCCTGTGGATCCGCTCCTACCTGTCCCAGCTCAACCTGCTGCTGGTGGCGAGAATCTCGGCGGTGATCATCGTCGTGGTCCTGATCATGGCGGCAATCAGCGTGCTGAGCTACCGTGTCGGCGTCGAGCAGGCCCTGTCCGTGACCCTGTTTCCGACGATCATCCTGTCCTGGACGATCGAGCGCATGTCGGTGCTGTGGGAGGAGGAAGGGCCGCGCGAGGTGGCGAACCAGCTCGCCGGCAGCATGCTCGTCGCGGTGCTCGCCTACCTGCTGATGATCAACCGCTACGTGGCGCACGTCAGTTTCAATTTCCCGGAGGCACTGATCGCCCTGCTCGGTGTGATCCTGCTGATCGGTCAGTACCGCGGCTACCGTCTGACCGAGCTGTACCGCTTCCGGCACGTCAAACGCCTGTGATCGATTTCATCTCACCAGCCGAACTGCGCCGCCGCGGCATCCTCGGCATGAACCGGCGCAACAATCACTACATCGCGCGCAAGAACCCGCGTCGCCTGTACCCGCTGGTCGACGACAAGCTGAAGACCAAGCACACCGCTCAGTACTGGGGCATGGCGGTGCCGGAGCTGATCGCGGTGATCGACTCGCAGTACGGTGCCAACCACCTCGAGACGGTCATCGGCGACCTGGAGTCCTTCGTCATCAAGCCCGCCCAGGGCAGTGGCGGCAAGGGCATCACCGTCATCGTCGGACGGGACAGCGCGGGCTTCTACAAGCCCAGCGGCGCCTGCGTCACCCTGACGCAACTCCAGCGTGCGGTGTCCAACATCCTCTCCGGTCTGCACAGCCTGGGCGGCCGCCTCGACGTGGCCATGATCGAGACCCTGGTGGAATTCGACGACGTGTTCGCGGACTTCAGCTACCAGGGGGTCCCGGACGTCCGCGTCATCGTCTATGGCGGCGTGCCGGTCATGGCGATGCTGCGCTGCCCGACGCGCGACTCGGACGGCAAGGCCAACCTGCACCAGGGCGCTGTCGGCGTCGGCCTGGACATGGCCAGCGGCCGCGGCCGCTTTGCGGTGCAGTTCAACCGCAGAGTCACCGAGCATCCGGACACGGGACGCGCATTGAGCACCCTGCGCGTACCGCACTGGCAGCGCATCCTCGAGCTGTCGGCGGGCTGTGCCGACATGACCGGACTCGGCTACCTCGGTGCCGACATCGTGCTCGACAAGAGCCGGGGGCCGCTGGTGCTGGAGCTGAATGCGCGCCCCGGCCTGTCGATCCAGATCGCCAACGGCGAGGGGCTGTTGCAGCGCCTGCGCCGCGTCGACGCCCTGCAACGCGACCGTCTGCAATCGATCGACGACCGGGTACGCGTGGCGATGGAAGCCTTCGGCAACAACGACGTCGCCTAGCTCGCGAACGCGGTTTCCTTGAGCTCGGCCAGTTGGTCGCGAATGCGCGCCGCGTCTTCGAACTCGAGGTTCCGGGCGTGCTCGTACATCGCCGTCTCGAGCTTCGAGATCTCCTTCGCCAGGTCCTCCGGGCGCAGGTCTCCGGCGGACTTCGTGTAGCGCGGTTTCGCCTCGGCGGCCTTGCGACCGCGACCGCGGCCCCTGGGGACGCCGGCGTAGGCGCCTTCCATGATGTCGGCGATCGCCTTCTGCACGCCCTTCGGCGTGATGCCGTGTTCTTCGTTGTAGGCGATCTGCTTGCCGCGGCGGCGTTCGGTCTCGTCGATGGCGCGCTGCATCGAGCCGGTGACCGTGTCCGCGTACAGGATCGCCGTGCCGTGCAGGTTGCGCGCCGCGCGGCCTACGGTCTGGATCAGCGAGCGCTCCGAGCGCAGGAAGCCTTCCTTGTCGGCGTCGAGCACCGCGACCAGCGACACCTCGGGCATGTCGAGGCCCTCGCGCAGCAGGTTGATGCCGACCAGCACGTCGAACACGCCGAGGCGCAGGTCGCGGATGATCTCGATGCGCTCCACAGTGTCGATGTCGGAGTGC
>CAZOUC010000138.1:0-6611 GCA_964582825.1 uncultured Enterobacteriaceae bacterium
CGACGAGCACGTGATTCAGCTTGTCTTCGCGATGCGTCAGGCTCTGCCACGCGCCGGCGTCGAGCCTGGGCACGAAGCGCGAGCCACTGGCACCGAGCGCGAGCGCGTGGGTTACGACATCGGAGAAATGCACGATCGCCGTATCGATGGAGAAGTTGCGCGACTGCCCGGGCGCGTGGTGGAACTGCACCGCCTCGATCAGCCGCGGCGACAGCTTCCAGTGCTTGAGCAGCAGGGAACCGAGCAGCGCGTGGTCGAAACCGAAGGCGTCCTGCTCGAGCTCGAACAGCGGGGTCTCGGCCTCCTGGCCGGCCGCGAGCACCTCGGCGAACTGGCGCGGGCGCTCCATCAGCAGCACCAGGCGACCGATGTCGTGCAGCAGTCCGGCGACCAGGAAGCGCTCCACGTTGCTCTCGCCGCGCAGCGTGGCCAGGAGCCGGGCCACCGATCCACAGGCGATACTGTGGCGCCAGAACAGCTCCATGTTGAGCAGCTCGCTGGACACCCCCTCGAAGGCTCGCAGGACCGAACAGGCCAGCACCAGCTCGCGCAGCTGCTGGGTGCCCATGACCGTGATCGCGCTGTTCACGGTTTCGACCTTGGCGACGAAACCGTAGAACGGGCTGTTGACGAGCCGCAGCAGGCGTGCCGTCAGCGACGGGTCCTCTTCGATGACACGGGCCAGGTCGGCCGACGAGGAGTCCGGATCGTCGAGGACCTCCTCGACCTTCATGAACACCTGCGGCAGTGACGCGACCTGCGAAACGCTGAGGATGATGTCCTCGGCGACGCGGCTCATGTGCCGCGCCGCTTGAGCTGCAGGGCACGCTGGCGCACGGCCCAGTTGAACAGCTGCGCCAGCGGCTCGGCGTCGTGGCCGGCCAGCGCGAAACGTGGCTCGACCTCGGCGCGGGCCGCCTCGAGCAACTCCGGCGCCAGCTCCTCGACAGACGTCTCCGCGGCGTCCTCCTCGCCTTCGACCTGCACGGCACTGACGCCCCAGGTCTTCAAGGCGCGGATGTGCCGTTCCGTCAACTCGACTCCGTCGCCGAGCAGCACGTTGCCGCGCGGCCCGGTTGCGGCCTCGGCGAGCACCATGCCCGGCTCGAGCTGGTCGATGGTACGTCTCGGCATGTCGTGAAGCGCCTGCGCTGGACGGCGCTCAGTGTGCCGGATTGCCCCAGCCGAGTCGAGCGCCAGCGGCCTAGTCGAAGGCGTGGCCGGGTCGACGGCCGAGCGACTTGAGGATCATCGCCATCGGGCAGAATCCGGTGAAGGCCGCCTGCAGCATGTTGGCACCGACGAAGGCGGTGAACCAGAGCCAGTAGACCGAGTGCAGCTGGCTCAGAGCGAGGCTCACGAGAATGAAGAGCCCGGCGATGGCGAATATCAGGCGATCGATGTTCATGTTGCATCCTCCGATGTCGAATCGGTCAATGAAAGGTCGTTGCAGATCATATTACGTCTTGCTAATATTAGTCAACGCTCATATTCGATGCCGGACACCGCAACGATGAAGACCCTGTTCACGCGCTTCGCGCTCCACCACCCGGGCCGGGTGGCCTGGGCCCTGACCCTGTCGACCCTGGTGCTGCTGCTGCTGGCCGGCCTGCCGTCGATCTGGCCTGGGCAGTTCGGCCCGCTGCACGGTGTCGAGATCGACACCGATCCGGAGAACATGCTCTCCGAGGACGAACCGGTGCGCGTGTTCCACGACGAAGCCAAGGAGCGCTTCGGTCTGTACGACATGGTCGTCGTCGGCATCACCAACGATCAGCACCCGCAGGGTGTGTTCAACCGCGACAGCCTCGGCCGCGTCTACGAACTGACCGAATTCGCGCGCGGCCTGCAGTGGCAGGGCGAGGACGGCGAGCGGCGCGGCGTGATCGAGGTGGACATGATCGCGCCGTCGATGGTCGACAATATCGAACAGGGCGGCCTCGGCAGCGTCGAGTTCTCCTGGCTGATGCCCGGACCGCCGGCCAGCGACGAGGAGGCGCTCGCGGTCCTGGAGCGCGCGCAGCGCATTCCTTTCCTGAACGGCACCCTGGTGTCGGACGACGGACGCGCTCTGGCCCTGTACCTGCCGATCACGCACAAGGACACCTCGTACCGGATCCGCCGGGAACTGCTCGACTTCACCGCCGACTGGGATGGCAGCGGCGACGCCGTGCACATCACCGGCCTGCCCGTCGCCGAGGACACTTTCGGCGTCGAGATGTTCATCCAGATGGCGATCTCGGCGCCGCTGGCGATGCTGGTGATCTTCCTGCTGCTCTGGTGGTTCTTCAAGAAGCTCGTGCTGGTGACCGCGCCGATGATCGTCGCGATGGTCTGCGCGCTGGCGACGATGGCGCTGCTGATCATCAGCGGCAACACCGTGCACATCATGAGCTCGATGATCCCGATTTTCATCATGCCGATCGCCGTGCTCGACGCGGTGCACATCCTGTCCGAGTTCTTCGACCGCTACCCGATCCACAAGGACCGGCGCCGCACCATCGAGGAAGTCATCGACACGCTGTTCGCGCCGATGCTGTTCACGACCCTGACCACGATGGCCGGTTTCGCGTCGCTGGCGCTGACGCCGATTCCGCCGGTGCAGGTGTTCGGCGTATTCGTCGCCATCGGCGTGTTCATGGCCTGGTTCTGGACCATCGTGTTCATCCCGGCCTTCATCATGCTGATCCCCGAGCACAAGCTCGAGGGTTATGGCCACCACGTCGGCGAGGACGAGGAGGACCGCACGCTGATGGGCCGTGCGCTGCAGGGCATCGGCCACGGCGCTGCCGGCCGGCCCGGTCTGGTCGTCGCCCTGACCCTGCTGGCCGTCGCGATCGCCGGCTACGGCATCTCGCAGATCGTGATCAACGACAACCCGACCAAGTGGTTCGCCGAGGACCACCCGATCCGGGTCGCCGACCGGGTGCTGAATGACCACTTCGCCGGCACCTACATGGCCTATCTCGAGATCGCACCGGACAGCGACCAGTCGGCTTTGGATCGCGATGGCCTGGTCGAGCGACTCGACGCCTGGGCCAGCGAGCGCGGCAGCGCCGGAGACGAGGATGTGTACGCGCGTCTGGCGGAAGCTGCCGGGCGGTCGACCGCGGACACACGAGGCGCCTTGCTCGAGGACCTGCAGAGTTTCGCGGAGGCGCAGCTCGATCGGGAACCCGACCGCTTCTTCGCCTGGGACGACGCGCTGCTGTTTCTGGACGCGGAATCGCAGCGCAGTGAACTGTTCAAGCAACCCGAGGTGCTGCGCTGGCTCGATTCGCTGCAGGACGCGCTGGTGGCCACCGACGTGGTCGGCAAAGCCAACTCGCTGACCGACGTCGTCAAGACCGTGCACCGTGAACTGCTGCTCGGCGAGCCCGCGGAGTTCCGCATTCCCGACAGCGCCAACGCCGTCGGCCAGACCCTGATCACCTTCCAGAACAGCCACCGGCCACAGGACCTGTGGCACTTCGTCACGCCGGACTACCGGCACAGCGTGCTGTGGCTGCAGCTCAGCTCCGGCGACAACCGCGACATGGAGCGGGTCATCGACGCGCTGGACGGCTTTCTCGCGGACAACCCGCCACCGCTGAACCTGGAGACGCACTGGTTCGGTCTGACCTACATCAACGTCGTCTGGCAGGGCAAGATGGTCAACGGCATGCTCGAGGCATTCCTCGGATCGTTCGCGGTCGTGCTCGTCATGATGATCGTGCTGTTCCGCTCGCCGCTGTGGGGCGTCCTGTCGATGATCCCGCTGCTGGTCACGGTCGGCGGCATTTACGGCGTGATCGGCCTGATCGGCAAGGACTACGACATGCCGGTGGCGGTTCTCAGCGCACTGAGCCTCGGGCTGGCGATCGACTACGCCATCCACTTCGTCGCCCGCAGCCGGCGCGCGATGCGCGAACACGGCGGCTGGAGCGGTGCCGTGCGGCACGTCTACGGCGAGCCTGCGCGCGCCATCACCCGCAACGCGATCGTGCTGGCCGCCGGCTTCCTGCCATTGCTCGCCGCGCCGCTGGTGCCGTACCAGACCGTCGGCGTGTTCATCGCCGCGATCATCGTCAGCGCCGGCCTGGCCACTTTGCTGATCCTGCCGGCGCTGGTTACGCTGCTGCAGCGCTGGCTGAGCGCCGAACCCACCTCAACAGGGAGTAAGTGATGATGCGCAGTTCAAGGACCATCGGAATTCTCGCCGGCATCGCCCTCGGCCTCGGGATTGCCGGCAGCGCCGCCGCGCAGACCACGCCCAGCGTCGACGAGATCGTGCACCGGACCAACCAGGTGTCCTACTACCAGGGCAAGGACGGCCGAGCCCAGGTGGAAATGACCATCACCGATGCCCAGGGCCGGGAACGCCAGCGACGCTTCACGATCCTGCGTCTCGACGAGGCGGACACGGACGCCATCGAAGGCGCGGCCTACCGCAGCCCGCAGAAGCTGTACGTCTACTTCAGCCGTCCGGCGGACGTGAACCGGATGGTGTTCATGGTGTGGAAGAACCTCGACCGTGACGACGACCGCTGGCTCTACCTGCCGGCGCTCGACCTGGTCAAACGCATCGCTGCCAGCGACAAGCGCACCAGTTTCGTCGGCTCCGACTATTTCTACGAGGACGTCAGCGGCCGCGACATCGAGGCCGACCACCACGAGCTGGTCGAGGTAACCGAGAACTACTACGTCCTGAAAAACACCCCCAAGGACCCCGACAGCGTCGAGTTCGATCACTTCCTGATGTACGTCCACAAGAGCTCGTTCATTCCGGTGCAGACCGAGTTCTTCGATGGCAACGGCAACAAGTACCGAATCGCGCGTGCCGAACAGGTCGAGACGATCGAGGGCTACACGACCGTGACCCGGGCGAGCATGGAAGACCTGCGCACCGGCAGCCGCACGGTGATGCAGTACAGCGACGTCGTGTACGACGTCGGCCTCGAGGAGGACCTGTTCAGCGAACGCTACCTGCGTCGTCCGCCGATGCAGTTCCTGCGTTGACCGTGTCGTGATCCGCGTTCTGCTGCTGCTGTTCGCCTGCGGGCTGGCCTACGCCGAACCGCCCCTGCCCGGCGGGCTCGACGAGCCGGCCGATCGGGACGACCGCGCGCAGCAGGCCGAGCCGGCCCTGCCCGGCGGCCTGAGCGACGAACCGTCCCTGCCGGGCGGTCTCGAACGGGACGGAGCCGAACCCGCCCTGCCCGGCGGTCTCGGCCGGCAGGCTGCAGCCGAAGACCGGGCGACGCAGACCGTTGAATTCGGCCTGCCGGCGAACCTGAGCGGCTTCTGGGAAGCCCGACAGGGGGCCCGACTGCAGGACGATCCGCTGCAGAAGCGCGCCTCGGTGTCGGAAAGCCGCCTGCAGCTGTCCTGGCGCGGCTACGCGGGCCGTGGCAGCGCCGGCCTGACGGCAGACCTCGTCTGGGACCAGGTCGAGGCGGACCACGACGTCGACCTGCAGACCGGCCAGGGCTGGTTCGACCTGCGCGAAGCCTGGTTGCAGTCACCCGTCGGTGAACGCATCGACATCAAGGCGGGGCGCCAGGTACTGACCTGGGGTGTCGGCGACCTGCTGTTTCTCAACGACCTGTTTCCGAAGGACTGGAACAGTTTCTTTGCCGGCCGCGACCAGGAATACCTGAAGGCGCCGTCCGACGCGCTGCGCCTGGCCGCCTACCTGCCCGGCGTCAACGTCGACCTGGTGGTGACCCCCGAGTTCGATGCCGACCGGTTCATCGACGGACGCCGCATTTCCTGGTTCGACCCGCAGCGCGGCGCCCCGTCGGGCCGCGGGCGCATCGTGCAGCCCGAAGATTCCGACGACGCCGAGTACGCGCTGCGCCTGTACCGCCAGTTCGGTGCCTTCGAGGGCGCGCTCTACGGCTACGACGGCTTCTGGAAAAGTCCGGCCGGTCAGGATCCGCAGTCCGGCCGGGCGACGCACCCGGCGCTGCGCGTGCTCGGTGCCAGCCTGCGCGGTCCACGCGGACCGGGCATCGTGACCGCGGAAACCGCCCACTACGAGTCGCGCGACGACGGGGACGGCGCGAACCCCCTGGTCGCCAACGGCGAGTGGCGCGCCCTGCTCGGCTACGAGATGGAGCTGGCCAGCAACCTGACCGGTGCCGCGCAGTGGTACTACGAGCGCCTGCTGGACTACGACGCCTACCGCAGCAGCCTGGCCGGCTCGCCGTATCTCCGTGACCGGCATCGGCACCTGCTGACCACGCGCCTGACCTGGCTGCGCATGAACCAGAACCTCGAGCTGTCCCTGTTCGCCTTCCTGTCGCCGACGGACCGTGACGCCTACCTGCGACCGCGAGTCAGCTACCAGGTCGACGACCACCTGAGCGTCGAGGCCGGCGGCAACCTGTTTGCCGGCGAGCGCGCCTGGTCCTTTTTCGGCCAGTTCGAGAAGGCGAGCAACGCCTACGTCGCGCTGCGCTACGGCTTCTGAGCCTGCTGCGTTAAGCTGCGCTCCTGTTGCTTGCAGGTTCCGGTAGGACATGAACGACGCCACGGAGGTCGCCGAGCGCGCCCGGGACATCATCGAGGAAGCCGGCATCCTGGCCCTGCGCTACTTTCGCCGGCCGATCGAGGTCGATGACAAGGCC
>CAZOUC010000139.1:0-6601 GCA_964582825.1 uncultured Enterobacteriaceae bacterium
CCGGCAGCAGGACCTCGACTGGCTTTACCAGAACGGCGCGAGCCGCTTGTTTCCCGACTTCTGGGCAGAGTTCGTGGCGCACGTGCCTGCGGCGGAACACGGCGATGTTCTCGGCGCGTACCACCGAATACTGACCGGCAGCAACGAGCTGGCGCGCATGTCGGCGGCCAAGGCCTGGTGCCTGTGGGAGGCGCGCATCGCCACCCTGCGGCCCAATCACGACGTGGTCGAACACCTGTCGGAGCCGCACGTCGCGCTCGGCATGGCGCGCATCGCCGCCCACTACTTCGTCAACCAGGGCTTCCTGGAACCGAACCAGATACTCGGGCGCATGGACCGGATCCGCGACATCCAGGCGATCGTCGTGCACGGTCGCTACGACATGGTGTGTCCGATCGACAACGCCTTCGCGCTGTGTGCCGACTGGCCGGAAGCGCAGCTGCAGATCATCCGCGACGCCGGCCACTCGCTGGCCGAGGTCGGCATCACCGACGCGCTGGTGCGCGCCACCCAGTCGATCGCGCGCCAGCTCAGCGCCTGATCCGTTTGTGAAGGCCCTGCTGCAGCGCGTCACGGAAGCCGCCGTGACCGTCGACGACGAAGTCGTCGGCGCGATTGGTGCGGGTCTGCTGGTCCTGCTCGGCGTCGAGGCCGGAGACGACGCGGCCAAGGCCGACACCATGGCCGACCGCCTGCTCGCCTACCGGGTGTTCCCGGACGAGGACGGCAGGATGAACCGCGACCTGCGCCAGGCTGGCGGCGGCATCCTGGTCGTGTCCCAGTTCACCCTCGCGGCCGACACGCGCAAGGGGCTGCGCCCGAGCTTCAGCAACAGCGCGCCGCCGCAGCAGGCCGAGGCGCTCTACGAGCGGGTGCTGTCCCGCCTGCGCGAGCAGCACGCGCCCGTCGCCAGCGGTCGCTTCCGGGCGATGATGCAGGTCAGTCTGGTCAACGACGGGCCGGTCACGTTCCTGCTCGAGCTGTAGGCGACAATCCACCTCCGACACGAGCCGCCCCGCGGCGGCACATGTTGCAGGGACACGCAGCTGCTTGCAGGAGGTTCGTGGCAGGGTGCGGTGTGGCGCCGGGTCCGGGACCGTCTGCGGCCAGGGATGGCCGCAGCCGAGCGCACAGGGATGTGCTTGCAGCGTGTCCCGGACCCGGCGCCGCACCGCGCCGCAGCGGCTGCAGACTTCGCCTGCGGCGCCTCTTGCAAGGACAAGTCCTTGCCTATAGCGCTTCCCGGCAGGGCGCGGGGTCGGCGTCTGCGATGCACCGCGCCATTACCGCTCGCGCCAGTAGATGATCCGGTCGTTGCCGCGGAAGCGGCCGAAGGTCGCGGTCGTCGTGGGCGGGTCGTCGTCGAAGACGCCATCGCCGTCCCAGTCGAAGCGCAGCCAGGGCAGGGCGCCCAGGTCGACGTCGACGCTGATCTCGCCGGTGTTGCCGGCGCCGGGCGCCGAGAACAGCAGTCCCGCGTCGCCGCCGTTGAGCACCAGGTCGCTGCCCGACGGGTAGGCGATCGAGCCGGTGCTGTTGCCCCCGCCGATCGGAATCGGCGAGCCGAACGAGCTGCCGGCCTGCAGGTCGACGGCCGCCTGTGGCAGCTGCGTGCAGCCTGGCGTGCCGTTGCCGTCGTCGGCGTTGACCACCCAGCGCTGGCCGTTCCAGTACTCCGCCACCAGTGGAGTCGGCAGCGCCTGGGTCTCCGGCCCGTAGGCGTTCACCGAGCGCATGCGACCGTAACGCAGGTTCAGCGGCGCGCCGATGGCGCCGGTGGTGCAGCCGGCGCCGCAGCCGGGCTCGCCCGGGTTCTCGTCGGGTGCATCGAGCAGCCGGCCGTCGGGGTCGGAGATCACGCTGAGGCTGAGCTGCAGGCTGGCAAAGGGGCCGTCGACGCTGCCGGGTTGCCGGTTGAACGAGGCGCCCGTGGTCGAGAATGACCCGCTGGCGGCCGGCAGTTGCCACACACCGGCTTCGAAGCCGCCCGCCGGCACGCTGAGCCGGCCGCCGAGGTCGACGCCGTCGTCGCCGTTCTCGGCGTGGTACAGCACCGTACCCACCGCGTAGCCGAGCGCCGCGTCGTAGTTCGCCGTGACGACGCCGGCGGCATTCAGCGCGCTCAGCTCGAAGTCCAGCCCGATGGCGGCCTGGTCGAGGTAGGTGAAGGCGCTGGCGCTGCTGCAGGCGTCGCCGCTCGCGGTGGCCTGCAGCCGGAAGGTGTCGGGAAAGAAGCGACCGATGGTGCCGCTGCGGCCGACAATGTCCGCGTCGACCGCGCCGAGGTAGTCGTCGACGCGCAGCAGCAGGTCGACGGACCCGGCTTCGCTGTAGCTGGCGCCGAGCACATCGGCGGCGCCGCCGGAGAATGCTCCGGCGCCCACCGCGAGCGGCGACAGCGCACCGGGCGAGCCGGCGGCCGGCGTGATGGCGTCGACCGCGATGGACGTCGTGGCGGCGAAAGCCGGCGTCAGGCCGTTGTTCGTGACGTTGGCGCCGGTATCCGGTGCCCCGTCCAGATTCGCGTCGTCGGCCGCATCGTATCGGTAGGCACCGATCGTGTAATCGAAGGGCGTGGCGGCAGCGACAAAGCCGGCGCCGCCACTGGCCGTGCCGCCGGGGTTGGTCTGGGCACCGGCGTTGACGCTGTCGATGCCGAGCGCGAATGGACGGACCACGAAGGCGTTGCTCGCCCCTTCGAGAGTGATGGCCGGCTCTTCGCCGATGGCCGGTATGAACAGGCGGGCGTACAAGGCGATCTGGCCGGCATCGTCGTAGCGGAAGGGAATACTGGCCTGGGGGAAACCTCCGACTTCGAGGAAGGGAAGATTGTTGACGGTTGAAAACTGGCTCACGGCGCCCAGGTCGTTATCGTCGATGTCGGTTCCGGCGAGATTCAGCGCCGCATTGCTGGCGCAGTTGCCCGGCGTGCGGCACTCGTATGCGAAATCGACGCTGTAGGGCCCCGGTGGCAGTCGGCCGACGCAGGCTCCGGTTTCGCTGTCCGTTTCCAGGGCGCGCACGACGATGGCCTGACTGGCCGGCGCCTGCAGCGTCGACTTGCCCGAGATCTGTGTGCCGATCGCGTTCGCGGTGCCGTTTGCGAAGAAGCGCAGCGCCGTATCGCGAAACTGAATGTCCGGGTCGACCGGGAGTGCCGTGCCGCTGCGTTCGGTGATGCCGCTGCCGTCGATGACGTTGACGTTGACGGTCGCTGCGGTCGGGTGCGCCAGCGCCAGGTTCACCTGTCCGGCATCGGCCGCTGCGAACACGTAGCTGGCGTTGCCCGAGTCGGCGGCGCCCGGGGTCAGGACCCCGCTGCCGCCGGCCAGCGTCCAGTCGCCCCGTCCCGTCGACGTGCTCAGCGTCACGGTGCCCACGTAGGAGGCGTCGACGCCGTCGTCGGCAAGGCGCGCGCTGACCGTCACCGGCTGTGCTTCGCAGGTCACGGCTATCGTCGCCGAGTCGATGTTGAAGTGATCGGTCGGCGAGACCAGCGCGCAGGGTCGCGTCAGGTCGCGCACGGCAGCAATGTCCGCCGCCGTCAGCGCCTGCGTATACACGCCGACTTCGTCGATCAGCCCGTCAAAGTAGTACTCGTCAGTCCCGACGCGCTTGCTGACCTGCAGCGGGTCCGTCGTCTGCACCAGGGTACGGGTCGAGAAGGTCGTGCTGTTGGCGAGCAAGCCGTCCCGGTACAGGCTCAGCGAATCGCCGTCGAACACGAGGGCGACGTGCGTCCAGCTGCCGGTCGGAGGCAATGGCATCGTCACCTCGACCCGGCCTTCGCTGGTCTCGGCGCGCCCTTTGAACTCGCCCGACTCCGAGAACATGCCCATCTGGGCGCGGCCATTGCCGCCGCCGTGGACCGACTTTGCCATGACCTGGCGAATGCCGGAGGACCAGCCGTCCGGATTGATCCAGGCTACGTAGGTCAGCGCGGTATTGCCGTTCAGCGCCGGGTCGTGGGGGATCAGGACGTGGGCGGTGTTGCCGTCGAACACACCGTAGCCGCAGGTTCCCGGGGTTCCCGGCACGGCCGGATCGGCCGAGGCCGTACCAGCGCCGCCAAGCGCCGTTCCATTGATGCCGTTGCCGCTGGCGTCGGCGACTTCACCTGCGGTGCCGTCCCAGACCGGTTCGTCGAAGTTCCAGAAGCCACCCGCCTGAGGCCGGCAGGCCTCGATCTCCACATTGTCGATGAAGAACCGCTCGGCATCGGCGTTGGCGGCGGTCTGGAAGCGCAGTCGCGTGTTGGCCGAGCGGAACGCCGTGATGTTGACCGGGGCGGCGGTAAGGGGTGTCGAGCCCTGGTCGTCGCTGAACGTTTGCACGGTGGTCCAATTCGAGCCGCCGTCGTCGGACAACTGCACCTCGACCCGGTCGCCCGCTTCCCAGGCGCCGGTCTCGAAGTACTCGAAGGTCAGCGTTGCCTCCGTGAACGTCGACAGGTCGACTTCGCGCTCGATCGATGGGTCGGCGCCGCCCGTTCCTGCGAGGCGCAGAGTGCCCGAGTCGACAAGCACGCGCCCGGTGGATGGGTCGCCGTCGTCGTTGCCCTCGATCCAGTCGCTCGACCACAGTGCACTGCCGTCCTGGCGGTCATACGCGGACGAAGCGAATTCGTCCCGGAACGTCTCGCAGTTGAGGGCCAGGCAGGAGCCCGCCGTGAAGGCGTAGCTGCCCTCGAGATCGTCGTCGGTAACACCGCCGTCGACGGCCGATACGTTCATGCTGATCGGCGTCGAGGTGTCGGTATCACTGTGGTCGAGCAAAAGGCTGACGGTGCCGTTGTCCGCGGCGGCGAAGGTGTAGGTCGCTACACCGTCGTTCGCCGCGCCGTTGTTCAGCGAACCGGTTCCGGAATCCAGACTCCAGTCGCCGACGCCGGTATTGGTGTCGACGGTGATGGTGCCGGTGTAGCCGGCTAGCGTGGCACCGCCGGAATCCTCAGCGGTGACCGTTACCGTCACCGGGTCACAAAACGCACCGCCGGCCGGGATGTCGATGTCGAATCGATCAAGGGTCGGTCCCGCGGCGGTACACATGCCGGCGAAATCGGCGCTGGTGACGGCGCCGGCGTCGTAATTGACGCTGTGCGAGCCCAGCACGATGTTGGCGCCGGCGGCAAGAGCCCCGTTGGTCGAGCCGCCGTTGTTGATGACGATGTTCCCGCCGGCATAGATCAGCGCGTTGATGACGGCGCCGTTACCGATCGATACGTTACCCGCGACGCGGATCACCAGGTCCTCGGGGTTGCCGCCGGCGTTGATCGCGGCGCCGTTGCGCAGCTGCATGCTGCCGGTCAGGTGCAGTCGCGCCGTCCCGGATCCGGTGACGTTGAGCGTGAAGCCGTTGTTGGCGTTGATCGACGAGTAGTCGTGGGTGGCGCCGCCGGCGAGGTCCAGCGTGAAGTTGTTGTTGGCGCTGACGCTGTTGGTGCCGCTGGCGACCAGGGGAGTCAGGGAAAATGACGTCAGGCCGTTCGTCGCAGCCGGAAACACGTCGCTGCAGGCGTCCTGACCCCAGGCACGCATGGCGAGCACGCACAGCAATGTGACAAGGGCGGGAAATCGCATCGATCAGGGCTCTGAGCCGGTCCTGCCGTTCAGCAAGATAGCAGAGACCGGCGCGGCTCAGGGTTCGGCGGCTTGCTCCGTGCGCTGCTTCACGACCCAGACCGACAACAGGATGCCGACTTCGAACAGCACCCACATCGGCAGTGCCAGCAGGGTCTGGGAGATGACATCGGGCGGCGTCAGCAGCATGCCGAGCACGAAGCAGCCGACAACGACGTGGGGGCGCTTCCGGCGCAGGCGCTCGGGTGTGGTGATGCCCGACCAGACCATCAGCACCGTGGCCACCGGAATCTCGAACGCCAGGCCGAAGGCGAAGAACAGCTTGAGGATGAAATTCAGGTAGTGGTTGATGTCGGTCATCACCGTGACGCCCTCGGGGCCGACCCCGGTAAAGAAGGCGAACACCAGCGGAAACACCACGAAGTAGGCGAAGGCGACCCCGAGGTAGAACAGCAGGATGCTCGACACCAGCAGCGGTACCGCGAAGCGTTTTTCCTTCCGGTACATCCCCGGCGACACGAAGCTCCAGGCCTCGTGGAGGATGACCGGAATCGCGGCGAATACCGACAGGACCAGCACCAGCTTGAACGGCGTCAGGAACGGCGACGCGACCTCGGTCGCGATCATCGTTGCGCCTTCGGGCAGGAACCGACGCAGGGGTTCGGAAACGAACTGGTAGATCGGGTTGGCGAACCAGATCAGACCGAGAAAAATCACCATCACCGCGGCGATGGCGTTGAGCAGGCGCTGCCGCAGCTCCTTCAGGTGCTCGACCAGGGGCATTTCCCGGTCGGTCGAATGCGCCTCGTCCGGGTCGCTCACGACGACGTCTTGTCGGATGCCGGCGACTCCGCCGGGGTGTCGCTACGCTCGATGCCGCTTGCCGCGTCCCGTCTGAGGTCGGCGTCGATATCCTTCTGCAGGTCGCGCTGTACTTCCTCCATCAGTCCGCGGCCTTCCTTCAGGTCGGCCATGATGCGCTCGTTGTGCAGGTCGCGGCGGATGCCGTCGGCATCGATCTC
>CAZOUC010000140.1:0-6592 GCA_964582825.1 uncultured Enterobacteriaceae bacterium
CCATAGGCGGGAACGGAATCAGCAGTCATGACGGCTTGCATGGTAACAAGCGAGCCCGGGGCCCGCTATTCGGCGGGAAGTTCAGTCGTGTTCCGCGTAGGAGGCACGGCCGGCGAAGCCGCCGATGCGGCGCACCAGCCATTTCGGCAAGGCGCGAGCGGTCCAGACCGTCGCGCGATTGACCATGCCGGGCACCACCACCGCATCACCGCGCATGCAGGCGTCGAAGCCCTCGCGGGCGACCTGCTCGACGTCACTGGAAACCAGCGCCGACAGGGTGGCTATGCGCTGGTTGCCCGCTTCGAGGTTGTCCAGCATGCTGGTCCGGGTCAGGCCGGGGCACAGCGCCGTGACCGTGACGCCGCTGCCGCGAAGTTCCTCTGCCAGCGCTTCGGACAGCGACAGCACGAAGGCCTTGCTGGCGGCGTACACGGCCAGGCCGGGCACCGGCAGGAAGCCGGCTATCGAGGCCACGTTGAGCACACGACCGCCGCCCTGCACCAGCATCGGCGGTACGAAATGGGCGAGGACTTCGGTCATGCCGCCGACGTTGAGGCGGATGATCTTCTGCTGGTCGGCGGGGCTCATTTCGACGAATTCGCCGTGCTCGAGCACGCCGGCATTGTTGACGAGCACC
This sequence comes from uncultured Enterobacteriaceae bacterium, assembly GCA_964582825.1. Taxonomy (GTDB): domain Bacteria; phylum Pseudomonadota; class Gammaproteobacteria; order Pseudomonadales; family UBA5518; genus CAZOUC01. The sequence continues at coordinate 638 of CAZOUC010000140.1, forward strand.
TGCAGGGCAACTTCCCGCGCCTGCAGGGAGCGCGCCAGGCGACCCGCGCTGCCGGCCTTGGCCAGGTCGACGGTCTCCACCAGGCAGCTCACGCCGTGCTCGGACTGCAGTTCGTCGGCCAGGGCCTCGAGTTTGGCCGTGCTGCGCGCCGCCAGAACCAGGTCGTAGCCGTTTTCGGCGAACAGCCGAGCCAGCGCCTCGCCGATCCCGGACGACGCGCCGGTGACCAGTGCCGTATCGGGTTTGTGTCGTCGCGCCATCACGCCGGTTCCACGCCGCGGACCCGTGCCTCGCGGCGTCGCAAGCCCTGTGGTCGCCGCCTCAGGCGGCGAAGTTGCTGCTGGCGAACTCCCAGTTCAGCAGTTCGTTGATCACCGTGTCCAGGTAGCGCGGACGTTCATTCCGGTAATCGATGTAGTAGGCGTGCTCCCAGACGTCGACGGTCAGCAGCGCCGTCTGGCCATGCACCAGCGGCAGGTCGGCGTTGGCGGTCGTGGTGATCTTGACCGAACCGTCACCGTCCTTGACCAGCCACGCCCAGCCCGAGCCGAACTGGCCGGCGGCCGCGGCGGAGAACTGCTTGCGGAACTCGTCCATCGAACCGAACGCGCTGTCGATCGCCTGGGCCAGTTCGGCCGACGGGCTCTCCGCGGCACCGGGCTTGAGGCTGTTCCAGTAGAAATTGTGGTTCCAGACCTGCGCGGCGTTGTTGAAGATGCCGGTGCTGCCCGCGGCGTGGGCCTGCTGGATGATGTCCTCGAGGGACTTGCCCCGGTCGGCGTCGTCGATCGCCGCGTCCAGTTTCTTCAGGTAGGTGGCGTGGTGCTTGTCGTAGTGGTAGTGCACCGTCTCGGCGCTGATGTGCGGCGCGAGCGCGTCCTGGGCGTAGGGCAGTTCGGGGAGTTTGAATTCCATGGTTCCTCCAGACGGATGACGGGAATAGGCTCAGCATACCGTGCGCCGCGTCGGCATGAAACGGCTTGACAGCGCCCGGTCTGTCCCGGATTACCGATGCCGACCGGCAACGGATCAGCCCCCGGCGCGTCGCGCCGGGGGCTGGCGGGGTCCTGGTGGAGCGATGCTGCTGCGGCAGGCGCTCGTTCAGGCCGCCTTGAGCAGGTAGTCGAAGGCGGTCAGCGACGCCTTGGCGCCCTCGCCCATCGCCACGATGATCTGCTTGTACGGCACCGTGGTCACGTCGCCGCAGGCGAAAATCCCCGGCTCGCTGGTTTCGCCGCGTTCGTTGACCAGCACCTCGCCGTAGCGCGAGCGCTCGACGACCCCGTCGAGAAAGTCGCTGTTCGGCACCAGGCCGATCTGCACGAACACCCCGGCCAGCTCGATGCGTTGCAGGTCCTCGCTGGTGCGGTCCTGGTACTCGATGCCGGTCACCTTGCCGCCCTCGGCCAGGATCTGCTGCGTCGCGGCATTGGTGATGACGGTGACGTTGTCCCGCTTGGCGAGCTGGTCGACCAGCACCTTGTCTGCCTTCAACTCGGGCAGGAACTCGAGCACCGTCACCGAGCGGACCATGCCGGCCAGGTCGAGAGCCGCCTCGACGCCGGAGTTCCCGCCACCGATCACGGCGACGTCCCTGCCCTTGAAGAACGGGCCATCGCAGTGCGGGCAGTACGCGACGCCGTTGCCGATATTTTCCCTTTCGCCGGGGACACCGAGTTCGCGCCACTTGGCACCGGTTGCAATGATCAGTGTTCGCGTCTCGATCTCCTCGCCCGAGCTCAGCTCCAGGCGCTTGACGTCGCCCTTGTGGACGCGGGTCACGCGCACGTGTTCGCGGGTCGTGACCTCGTAGCCGCCCATGTGCTCGACCAGGGCTCCGGTCAGTTCCGGGCCGGTCGTGTACGGCACCGAAATCAGGTTTTCGATGCCGAGCGTGTCCTTGAGCTGGCCACCGGTGCGGTCGCCGATCAGCGTCACCGCGAGGCCCTTGCGGGCGGCGTAGATCGCTGCGGCAACGCCCGCCGGCCCGCTGCCGACAATGGTGACGTCCTGCAGCGGCAGTTTTTCTGCCGGCTTGCTGCGCTCGCGCAGCTGCGGGAACCGATCGACGAGCCGATCGACGAGCGTGGCCGTGTCGATCTTGCCGTTGGCAAACACTTCACCGTTCAGGTACACCGTCGGCACGCCCTGGATGTCGCGTTCGTCGATCACCTGCTGGAACAGGCCGCCGTCGATCATCTCGCTGCGGATATACGGATTCAGGATCGCGAACTGGTTGAGCACCTGCACGACGTCCGGGCAGTTGTGACAGCTCAGGCTGACGAAGACTTCGAAGTGCAGCTCCTCGCGCACGCCCTTGACCAGGTTCTGCACCTGCTCGTCGAGTTTCAGCGCCGTACCGGAGAGCTGCAGCACCGCCAGTACCAGCGAGGTGAACTCGTGACCGCCGGGAACACCGGAAAACAGCACACCGCTCGGTTCGCCTTCCACTTCCAGTTCGAAGCTGACCGGGCTGCGCAGTCCGGCGTCGCGCTCGGCGACGGACAGCCGTTCGCTGACCGAGCAGAAGCCCTCGAGAAATTCGAGCAGCTCGGCGCGCTTCGGGTGATCGCCCGACTGGACGACCAGGGTCACCGACCGCTGCATGTTGGCGGTGTAGGTCTTCAGGGAATTGAGCAGCTCTGCATTCAACATCGGTTCGATCTCCGAAAAAATGCGGCGCGGCGGAGACGCCGCCGCGCCGTGGGTCTTCGTCAGATTTTGCCGACCAGGTCGAGGGACGGCGTCAGAGTCTGTTCCCCTTCCTCCCAGGCTGCCGGGCACACTTCACCGTCGTGGGTGGCGACGTACTGGGCTGCCTTGACCTTGCGCAGCATGTCCTTGGCCGACCGGCCGATGCCGTTGTCGTGGATCTCGGCCACTTTGACGATGCCTTCCGGGTTGGCCAGGAAGGTGCCGCGCAGCGCGAGGCCTTCTTCCTCGATCATCACGCCGAATCCCCGCGTAAGGACACCGGTCGGGTCCGCCAGCATCGGGTAGGTGACCTTGCCGATCGCTTCCGAGCTGTCGTGCCAGGCCTTGTGTACAAAGTGCGTGTCGGTCGATACCGAGTAGACCTCGACGCCACGCTCGAGCAGCTCCGAATGGATTTTCGCCATGTCTTCCAGCTCGGTCGGACATACGAAGGTGAAGTCGGCCGGGTAGAACAGGAAGATGGACCACTTGCCCCTGACGTCGTCGGACGTGATGGTCTTGAACTCGCCGTTGTGGTAAGCCTGTACCGAAAATTCGGGAATGCTCTGGTTGATCATGTTTCTCTCCATTGCAGGGTATTGCGTTGCTGGAATCCGGCGTGGCCGGTGGCTCGATTTCCCGTCCAGAATAAGCTTGTCGATTGATTTCATAAATCAATTAATATCTAATAGATTTATCAGATTAATTGATCGAACAAAGTGATCCGAACGCGTTCTGCCTGTACATGATCTCGCTGAAACAGCTCCACTACGCGCTCGCCGTGGCGCGCACCCGGCACTTCAAGAAGGCCGCGGAAGAGTGTCACGTGTCCCAATCGGCGATGAGCACCGCCATCGCCGAGCTGGAATCCCAGCTCGGCGTACAGCTGTTCGAGCGCGACAACAAGAAGGTCCTGGTGACGCCGGTGGGCGCCCAGGTACTCGCCAAGGCGCGCGACATCAAGCTGCTGGTCGACGACGTCTACAAGCTCGCCAGTCTAGAGGACGAACCGTTCAGTCAGCCGATGTCGCTCGGCGTGATTCCGACGATCGGACCGTTCCTGTTGCCGAAGGTGCTGCCGGAGCTGCACCGGAGATACCCGGAGTTCCGCCTGCGAATCGTCGAGGCGCAGTCGCAGACCCTGGTCGACCGCGTGCGCGACGGCGAACTCGACACCGCGATCCTCGCCCTGCCCTACGACACGAGCGGGCTGCACGCCTTCGAATTCTGGCAGGAGGATTTCTTTGCCGTCAGCCACAAGGACAGCTGGGGCAAACGGCGCAGCCTGCGCAGCGACGAACTCGACCCCGAGCGGCTGTTGCTGCTGTCCGAGGGACACTGCCTGACCGACCACGCCCTGTCGGTGTGCCGGTTCCCCAAAACGCGGCACAGCGACGAACTGGCCGGCGCGAGTCTCTACACCCTGCTGCAGATGGCGGCCGGACGTATGGGCACCACCCTGGTGCCGGAGATGGCTCTCGAACAGCTGGTCAGCGGCAATCCGGAACTGCGCGCGGTACACCTCGACGAGCCGGGGCCCCACCGCCGCATCGCCTTCGTGTGTCGACTGAACTACGCCGGCGTCCCCAACATCGAGCGCATGATGGCGATGTTCCGTACCGAACTCGAAAGCCATCGCAGCCGGATCGACGGCGGCGGGAACCGCGCTACGGACGCCCCCGGCAAGCAACCATGACGGCTGCAGATCGGCAGTACGCGCTGCCACCCGTCGTCGTGCGCGAGGACGGAGGGACGCGCCGGGTCGGCTTTGAGCTGGAGTTTTCCGGCATCAGCCTGGATGAAACGGCACAGGCCGTATGCTCGGCGCTGCAGGGCAGGCCGGGGGCCCAGACCGCGGCGGAGCGGACCGTCACGGTAGACGGCCTCGGCGAGTTCCACGTCGAGCTCGACTGGGATTTCCTCAAGCGCAAGGCCAGCGAGTACGAACGTTTCGCCGAAGGGACCGAGTGGCTCGAGCAACTGACGCGGGCCGCGGCACTGCTGGTGCCGGTCGAAGTCGTGTGCCCGCCGATACCGGTCACCGATCTGGCGGTTCTGGAAGCCCTGGTGACCGCCCTGCGCGGCTCGGGCGCCATGGGTACCGAAGACTCCCTGATCGCCGCTTACGGCATCCACATCAACACCGAGATCCCGAAGCTCGACGCGGCGACCCTGTTCGCCTACCTGCGTGCCTTCGCGCTGCTGCAGTGGTGGCTGATGGACACCAGCAAGATCGACCCGGCACGGCGTGTAAGCCCGTACATCGACCCGTTCTCCGAAGCGTACCTGAGCCGCGTGCTGTCGCGCAGCGACGCCACGCTCGACGACATTTTCGACGACTACCTGGCCTACAACCCGAGCCGCAACCGTGCCCTCGACATGCTGCCCCTGCTCGCCGAGATCGACGAGGAACGGGTGCGGCGCGCCGTCGACGACCCGCGCATCAAGGCGCGCCCGACCTTTCACTACCGCTTGCCGAACAGCCTGATCGACCGCGCCGACTGGTCGCTGGCCGCAGCCTGGAACAGCTGGTGCGTGGTCGAGCAGCTCGCGGTACGCCACGAGGATCTCGACCGACTCGCGGCGCGCTTCCTGGCCACCGACCGCCCGCTGATCGGCCACAACCGCGGCGAGTGGGTCCGTAGCATCGATCGATGGCTGCAAGACCACGGGTTGGTGTGACCGGCAGCGCCCGTCGCTGGGCGCCGGGCTGGTGGTGCAGCCACCTGGCCCTGATCCTGGCCGGCGCGCGTGCCGAGCGCATCAGCATACGCCACCCGCCGAGCGGCGAACGGCTCGACGCGCTGATCATTGGCGGCGGCAACGACATCGGGCCGGAGCATTACGGCGGCGACGTGCACGAGGCCGTCAAGCCGGATCCGGAACGGGATCGTCTGGAAATCGCCTGGATCGAGTACGCCCTCGACGAGGAGATTCCGCTGCTCGGCATCTGCCGCGGCGCGCAGCTGATCAATGCCGTGCTCGGCGGCACCCTGCACCCGGACATCTGTCACATGCGCCAGGTGACCCACAACCGCCCTGGCCTGCTGCCCACCAAGCGGGTCGACCTCGAACCGGGCTCGGCGCGCTTGCTGCGCGAACCGCGTAACGCGGCCGAGGCTTACGTGGTCGAACGCCAGCAGCGACTGGCCCGAAACATCCGTAATGCTACGCCCAAGGCCGATGGTTCAGAACTCGGCGACGAAACGTCTCTTTTCTGGGCGGCGGGTCGCGCAACCCAGGTCAGCATCGGCGCCGATG
>CAZOUC010000141.1:0-6586 GCA_964582825.1 uncultured Enterobacteriaceae bacterium
AGCGACCGTGCCGCCGCGCCGCCGCCGCGTAGGAGGGCAGACGCAGCGCGCCGCCGAGCACGTGAAACCGGCTCGCCAGCAACGCATCCCACTCGAGGGCGGGTGAGATCAGCATGGCGCCACTGACGCCGATACCGGCCTTCTCCTGCAGCATGCGCAGCAGGCGGGCGACCCGGTAACCGCCGTAGCTCTCGCCGGCCAGGTAGATCGGCGAGGACCAGCGCCCCTCGCGGGTCAGGAAGCCGCCGATGAAGTCACACAGGGATGCGAGGTCCTTGCTGACGTCCCAGTAGAAGGTGTCCTCGGCGGGCGGCTCCTTCTTCGCGTCCTCGCCGCCGGCGGCTGCCGGCTCGGTGCGGCTCAGGCCCGTGCCGACCGGGTCGACGAATACCAGGTCCGTGAACGCCAGCCAGCTCTCGGCGTTGTCGACCAGTCGAGCCGGCGCGGCGGGAACCGCGCCCTCCTTGCCGCAGTCGACTCGTCTGGGTCCGAGCGCGCCGACGTGCAGGTAGGCCGAGGCCGCGCCGGGGCCGCCGTTGAACACGAAAGTGAGGGGGCGCGAGGCGCCGCGCTGTTCGCGTCGGTAGTAGACGTGGAAGACGCTGGCGCGGCGGCGTTCGCCGTCGAACAGGGGCAGCCAGGCGGCACTGGCCAGGTAGTTGATGGCCTGACCGTCGACGGTCAGCTTGCCCTGGCTGTCGTAGCGCCGGCCGGTGTCCGGGCCTGCGGGTGTTCCGTTGTCGCTCACGTGTCCGGCTCCGGCTGGTTTTGTGGACCGGCAGTATAGTACTCCGTGCTATCTTCTGGCCCGCTATGCAGTTCGTTCAGTTTCTGTTGGCCGTCGTGCCGGGCGTTGCGGCCCTGGCGATGCTGTTTCTGGCTGTTTCCGCCTGGAACGGCCGGGCATTGCCGGGCCGCAGGGCGTTCGGTGCCCTGGCTGCCGCCGCCGGCATCTGGTGTTTCGCGGCGGCGCTGGAGTACCTGTCGAGCAGCATGGCGCCACGCGTGCTGTTCGCCAAGTTCGTCTATCTGGGCGCCGCCACGGTGCCGGTGGCCTGGTTCGTGTTCGCGATGCAGTACGTGGGTCGGGATCGCTGGCTCAACCGGCGCGTCATCGAACTGCTGCTGGCGGTTCCGGTGGCGACGATTCTGCTGGCGCTGACCAACGAGTGGCACGGCCTGATCTGGCAAGAGGTGGCGTTCGTCACCGACCCGATCCCGGACCTGGCGATCGAGCACGGCGCCTGGTTCACGACCGTGCACCAGCCGTACTCCTACGGGCTGTTCCTGCTCGGCTTCGTGGCCTTGAGTGCCAACTTCTTCAGCGACCTGGCCCTGTACCGGCGCCAGATCACTGGCCTGCTGGCCAGTGCCACGCTAATCTTCATGGTCAATATTGCCTACACCGTGGCGGATGTTTCGATTTATGGCGTCGACCCGACCCCCGTACTCGCGTCGGTGTTCCTGCTGGCGATCGCCCGCTCCCTGTTTGCCGACCTGCTGAAAATGTCGCCGATCTCGTACCGGGAAGTCTTTCTGAACACCGACGACGCCGTGCTCCTGGTCAGCGCCGACGGCCTGATCGTCGAGACCAATCCGGCCGCCGATCGCCTCGACTGGCTGCGTACCGGCGAGCAGCGGACGATCTTCGAGGCCCTGCCGTGGCTCGAAGGCGACGCGCTGCCGGACCGGGAGTCGACGGCGCTGCAGGACGTCAGCGCCGACAATGGGCAGCGTGTCGTCGAGGCCAAGTACTGCCCCCTGCGGGACCAGGACGGTGTGCTGCAGGGGGGCGCCTTCCTGCTGCGCGACGTCACCGGACGGGAGCGGGAGCGGGAAATGCTCGCGCAGCTGGCGCGCCAGGACAGCCTCACGGCAGCGCTGAACCGGCGTGCCTTCGTCGCCGAGGTCGAAGCGCGCCTGCAGCAGCGCCCGCCGGAGCGGCCGCTCGCCCTGCTGTTCGTCGACCTGAACCGTTTCAAGGCCGTCAATGACGAGCACGGCCATGCCGCCGGCGACGACGTGCTCAAGGAAACGGTGGCGCGTATCCAGGCCGCGCTGCGTCCCGGCGACCTGGTCGGGCGCCTGGGCGGCGACGAGTTCGCCGTGCTGGTCGACCGCGCCGAGCACATCGAGGCAAACCGCATGGGCCGGCGGGTGCGCGAGTCCTTCGCCAGCCCCTTCGTGCACGACGGGCGCGAGTTCACCGTCTCGGCCAGCGTCGGCCACGCGACCTGGCCGGAGGACGGCCTGACCGCCGACGAACTGCTGGCCTGCGCCGACCGCAAGATGTACCAGCACAAGCGCTGACGCGCGGCGCAATACCGGGCGCCACCGCCTGTCGCGCCTGATCCGCCAGCCTCGTCGGCTCGTAAGCGTTTCAATACCGGAGGATCGCTGATGACCCGACTGCTGGCCACACCGGCCCTGCTGCTGATCTGCGGCTTTGGAGCGCTTGCCGCCTTGGCCACCGAAACGCCCGACTACGAACGCATCGGCGAAATGGCCGCGGGTGACCGCTACACGGTGGAAATCCGCCGGTACGCGCCATTCGTCGAGGCCTGGACGGAGACCGAGCAGGGATCCGACAACTCGGCCTTCCGCACCCTCGCCGGCTACATCTTCGGTGGCAACGAAACCGGCGAGTCGATCGACATGACGGCACCGGTGGTCACGCGCCGCAGCGGCGACGCGATGCGCATGAGCTTCATCATGCCGCGTCAGCACTCGCTCGAGTCTCTGCCCGAGCCCGAGGACCGGCGCGTGAAGCTGCAGGCCCGGGACGAACGGGTGCTTGCCGTACTGCAGTTTTCCGGCCTGGCGACACGCGGCAAGGTCGAACGGATGCGCCTGCTGCTCGAGAAAACGCTGGCCGAGCACGGCCTGCAGCGGGTCGGCGAGATGGAGCTCGGCCGCTACGACCCGCCCTGGACCCTGCCGCCGTGGCGGACCAACCAGGTGGCGTACGAGCTGCGTCCTTTTCACCAGTCCGAAACCACCGCCCGCCGATCGCGGGAATACACCCTGTGAAGCGAACGCGTCAGTTGCCCCGCGGTCCGCTGTCGAGGTAGCTTATGCCGGGAATTGCACTGAAGGATCTCGCGGCGATGGACGGAATCGGCACCATCCGCATTCATGCAATCGAGGGCGGCGTGTACGTCGCCAGCGCTGCCGTCGACGGCGACTGGCGGGCCGTCGAAGAAGAAGAGGGTCGCACACTGCGCACCTACAGCCTCGTGGCCATGCAGCAGGCGCTTGACGGCGTTGGCTGCGAGCGCCAGGAAATCTGCCACCTCGGCGTCTACGACGAACTGGGTACCTTGTTCGACCCCGGCCTGCCATCGGCCCTGGGGCTCTGAACGTCGCCCTGAGCTGACCCGAGACGAAAAAAAACCGCTGCCCGGAGGCAGCGGTTTGTTCCGGTCTGCAGCAGGCGGTCAGAACTTGTAAGAGACTTCGGCTCCCACCACGCGTCCCTTCGCCAGCGGCGAGAAGCTGCCCCAGCTGAGCTGCGTGTCGCCACCGTGCTTGACGTCGTTCAGCAGGTTGTTGCCGTACAGGCTGAACACCCAATGGCCGTCGTTGCTGTACAGGTCCAGCGCCGCGAACAGGATTTCCTGGTCGGTAATCACCCCGGCATTGCTGTCGGTGTAGGCGACGGCATCCCGGTACGCGTAGTTGATGCGCGAGGTCAGGACACCCCAGTCGCCCAGGTCCGTATCGTTGACGAGGCCGACGCTCCAGGTCAGGTCCGGTACCCGGGGGATCTTCTTGGACAGGTCGTCGTCGGTTTCTCCGTTCGGCGGCGAGCTCAGGTCGAAGTTGAGCTCGGTGTATTCCGCGTCCATTACCCCCAGCGAACCCGTCAGCAGGGTGCCGGCACCGAGGTTGAAGGTGCCGTCGATCTCGAAGCCGGTGATCTCGGCGCTGCCGGTATTCTTGATGATCTGCACGACCCCGGTCGGATCGGGCAGGTTCACTTCGCGCTGCATGTCGTCCAGTTCGGTGTAGAACAGCGCGGCGTTCAGTTGGCCGCGGCCGCCGAGCGACGATTTGTAGCCGATCTCGAAGGAGTCGACGGTTTCCTGATCGAACGGTCCCGGGCCATTGTTGACGATGTCCGCCGAGGTGTTGCGCAGGTTGTAGCCGCCGGAGCGGAAGCCGCGGGTCCAGTGCCCGTACACCTGGCTGTCATCGCTGAGCGCGTAGCGCGCGCCGAGCTTGGGTGCGAAAGCATCCCATGAGTCGTCGTCGAAGAAGTCCGGGTCACAGGTACCGTTCACAACGCTGCAGACGTTGGTCGGGCTGTACGGGAAGCGCACGTTCAGGCTCAGCGAGGTGATCTCGACGTCCTTTTCCTCTTCGGAGTAGTTTGCGCCCGCGGTCAGGGTCAGGCGTTCCGTGACGTCGACGTCGAAGGCGATGAATGCCGACCACTGGTCGACCTTGTAGTCGCCGCCGCCGGACTGCGTGATGCCGCCGAGTCCGGGCGGGCCGCTCAGCGGCAGCAGGCGGATTTCCGTGTACAGCAGGTCCTTGCTGAACTGGTAGAGGCCCGCGGTGACGTTGACGTTGTCGAAGCGGCCGTTGTAACGCAGTTCGTGGCTGATCTGCTCGTCGTCCAGTTCGCTCGGGGCGTGGAAGATGTGCACCGGGGTAGCGTCGATGTCGCCGAGGCCCTCGGCGTAGTAGTCGCGCCAGCCGAACAGGTACGTTATCTGGCCTTCGCCAAAGTCGACGTCAAAGTTCGCCTCGGCGGAAATGAAGTCCGACTCGGCGTCGTACTTGCCCGTCTCGTCGATCGAGAAGTCGAAGGACTCGCGGTCGAACACCGGGAACTCGATGACGCCCGGCACCAACACACCGACACCGGCGTGGTTCTGCGCGGCCGGGCCGTCGTTCTGCGTTTCGAAGTACTCGTAGCGCAGGATCACCTCGACGCCGTCACTGGGCCGGAAGGCAACCGCAGGACGTATGATCGTGGTGTCGGCTTCCCCGAACTCCTGCCCGTCGAACTGGTTGACGTGCCAGCCCTGGTCGGTGTTCCAGTACACCGCGAGCTTGGCGGAGACCACGTCGGTCAGCGGCCCGGAGACGCTGGCCATGGCGGTGTAGTTCAGGCCTGCGTCGCCGTTCGGGTTGCCGTCGATGGCGGCGCGCGCGGACATCTCGAGCTCTTCGCCCGGATCCTTCTGCTCGATCAGGATTGCGCCGCCGGTCACGTTACGGCCGAACAGGGTGCCCTGGGGACCGCGCAGCACCTGGATGCTCTCCATGTCGAACTGGTCGAACACCACGCCGGCGTTCAGGCCCATGTAGATGCCGTTGACGAACACGCCGACGGCGGGGTCGATCGACGGAATCGAGCTGTTGATGCCGAGGCCGCGAATCTGGAAGTTGGCGTTGCCTCGCGTGGTGCCGATGTCGTCCAGGGACACGTTCGGCATCGCCACCGACAGGTCGTCGAGCTTGCGGATCTTGAGCGCTTCGAGCTGGTCCTCGCCGTAGGCCGTGACCGCCACCGGCACGTCCTGCAGCGTTTCCTCGCGCTTGCGGGCGGTAACGATGACTTCTTCGGTCAGCACCGAGGTCGCGCTGCGGCGCTGTTCCTCGTCCTGCGCCAGAGCCGCCGGCGACGCCAGCATGCCGCCGGCGACGAGGGCGGAGCCCAGCGCGGCCGCCAGCGGACTGACACGGAAACGGCGGATGGAATTCGACTGAGACATACAGATTTCCCTCTTCAGTTGCTTTGTGCTTATCGGGGCATTCACGGGCCCGTACGCAGATCGTCGCTGATTTGGTTTACTTTTCTAAATCAGGATTTTCCGAGTCATAGGGTAGACGAATATCGCCGGCGATCCCGCAATCGCCGCGCGGGGAATATTCCGCAATGGTGTCGGGTCAGGGGCGGTTGCGGCCCAGTTCGTCGTGGCTGCTGACCCATTCCTCGGCGACCACCGCGGCGCCGAGCGACAACTCGCCGCACAGCACCGTCGCGGCGATGATCTCGGCGAGCTTGGGCGCCTTGCCGGCGCCGTAGCAACCCAGGGCTTCGAGGCACTCCCGCTGTGTGGCGAGGCCGGTGCCGCCGCCGTAGGTCGCCACGATCAGCGACGGCAGGGTGACCGAGTAGTAGTAGTCGCCGTCGGGTGTGATCTCGGCGTAGACCAGGCTGGCGTGGGATTCCGCCACGTTGGCCTCGTCCTGTCCGGTGGCGATGAAGGTGGCGGCGATGCCGTTGGCTGGGTGCACGCCGTTGTGCACCGACCCGGCCAGGATGCTGCCGAGTTGTGCGGCCATCCGCGCGGCGTACATCGCTTCGGGCGTGGTCCGCATCAGGCGTTGGAGCAGGTCTCGAGGAACGGTCACCTCGGCGGTGACCCGCTTGCCGCGTGTGTGCAGGGTATTGAGCTGCGAGTGCTTCTTGTCGGTGTCCATGCCCCCAGACAGGAAATACCGCGCGATCTGTCCCGGGTAGTTGGCGTTGATCCACTGGCAGGCGGCCCAGGTGGCCTTGCCGACCATGTTCTGGCCTGCCGCGTCGCCGGTCGTGTAATTGAAGCGCAGGTAGAGCATGCGGCTGGCG
>CAZOUC010000142.1:0-409 GCA_964582825.1 uncultured Enterobacteriaceae bacterium
GCCACGGCCGGCCGGCAACCGCATCATCCTGTCCCCACCCAAGTACGGACCACTCCGCCTGACTCAAGCCTCGAACCGAACCTCCAGCAAGCGCCTGAGCCCGTAGCACGTCACTCCGCTTCGACCCCGGCTCCGCCAGACCAGGCGCCGCTGCCGGAAAACGCAAACAGCGACATCCCTGTCGGCTCGCGGCGGCCGTCCCTGGCCGCCGACGTTTCCGGCAGCGGCGCCTGGCCCGCCGGAGCCTCCGTGCCAGCATCATCCTGTCCCCACCCGAGTACGGACCACTCCGCCCGACAGGAACTACCCGAACTCCCCCAGCACGTCGTTCAGAAAGCGCAGCCCGAGTGCTGACGCCGCGAGGCGCTCGTCGCTCTCGACCAGCAGGCCGCGGTCTACGGCCACGGCT
>CAZOUC010000142.1:419-6554 GCA_964582825.1 uncultured Enterobacteriaceae bacterium
CTCGCAGCCGCGACAGGGTCGGGCGCAGACCGTCCAGGGTCTGCCCGGTGCGCGACCGGTAGTCCTGTGCGGGCACGCCGTCGACGAGGCGCAGTGCGTTCATCATGAATTCCAACGGGATTTCCGAGTCGTCGAGCACCCGCTCTCCGGCGGTGAAGGGCTTGTCCGGGTTCATGTAGTCGGCCGGCAGTCGTGTCTTCCAGCTGCGCGTGATCCGGCCGTCGCTCGCAGTCAGCTTGCCATGGGCGCCGGCGCCGAAGCCGAGAAAGTCCCCGAAGGTCCAGTAGTTCAGGTTGTGACGGCACTCCTGTCCCGGCCGGGCGTAGGCGGACACCTCGTACTGGGCGTAGCCGGCGCTGGCCAGCAGCGCCTGCCCCCGGTCCTGGATCGCGGCCAGCTCGTCCTCGACGGGCAAGGTCGGAGGTCTCTTCGCGAACGCGGTATTCGGTTCAAGGGTCAACTGATACCAGGACAGGTGGCCGGGATCGAAGTCCAGGGCGCGTTCGAGGTCGGTCACCGCCATCGCTTCGCTTTGCCCCGGCAGGCCGTGCATCAGGTCCAGGTTGAGTCGCTCGAAGCCGGCGCTGCGCGCCGTGTCGATGGCGCGTTTTGCCTGCTGTGCGTCGTGGACGCGCCCGAGCGCACGCAGGCAGCCGTCGTCGAAGCTCTGGATCCCGAGCGACAGGCGGTTGACGCCCGCCGCCCGGTAGTCGACGAAGCGGGCCTGCTCGGCGCTGCCGGGGTTGGCCTCCATGGTGACTTCGAGGCCCTCGGCCAGGCGGAAGTGACGCGCGAGGCCGTCGAGCAGTTCGGCGATCGCCGCCGCGGAGAACAGGCTCGGGGTGCCGCCGCCGATGAACACCGTCTGCACGCTGCGGTCTGCGGCGTGCCCGGCGTCCCGGGCCATGTCTTCGAGTACCGCGGCGACGTAACGGTCCTCGGGCAGTTCACCGGAGGGCTGGTGCGAATTGAAGTCGCAGTACGGGCATTTGCGTTCGCACCAGGGCAGGTGCAGGTACACCGACAGCGGCGGCAGCGTGTCGATCATCCCTGCCCGTCGAGGGCCGTGAGCAGGGCGCGCAGCGCCTGGCCCCGGTGGCTCAGGCGGTTTTTGGTCGCGGCGTCGAGCTCGGCAGCGCTGACCTGCGCGTCGTCCGGCAGGAACAGCGGATCGTATCCGAAGCCGCCATCGCCCCGCGGCGACAGGGCGATGCTGCCCTCCCAGCGACCAAAGCAGCAGATCGGCATCGGGTCTCCGGCGTGGCGCATCAGCACCAGCGCGCAGCAGAATCGCGCACGGCGCTGCGCGACCGGGACGCCTTCGAGTTCCGCGAGCAGGCGCCGGTTGTTGTCGGAATCGTCGGCACCCTCTCCGGCGTAGCGCGCCGAATACACACCCGGTCGGCCGGCGAGCGCGTCGACGACCAGGCCCGAGTCGTCTGCCAGGGCGGGCAGGCCGCAGTGGGCGGCGGCGTGACGTGCCTTGATGACGGCGTTCTCGACGAAGGTGCTGCCGGTCTCGGCGACCGGTGGTGTGGCGAAGTCGGCCTGTGAGACGACGTCGATCGAGCGGCCCGCGAGCAGTCCCGCGAGTTCGCGCAGCTTGCCGGCGTTGCCGCTGGCCAGCACCAGGCGCTTACTCGTCATAGTCGAAGGTCTTCTCGAACTCGATCCGGTGCGGCGCCAGCTCCGGGTCGGGCTGGACATCGAGGCTGAAGTAAATGGTCTCGCGGTCGAGCACTTTCGTCGTCGCCACGTAGTAGATCGAGCCGCCTTCCTCGTACTCGACGAATTCGAGCGGGCGCCGGTGCACGAGGTCGAAGCGCGTGCCGGTGACGCGCGCGGCCTGCGGCTCGCCTTCGGCGCGATCGGACGGGCGCCGCACCGCGATATTGATCACCGCGAGGTCGTCTGCCCGCACGATGTCGTAGCGACTGGCCATCTCCGGGCTCAGAAAAGTGGACGGAAATACCTGGTAGTGGATGTCGTAACCGGGAACGCTGAGCGTTTCCGCCCGGACCGGCAGGGCCAGGACGAGCAGCAGCGCGGCAAGATATCGCATCGGGGTCCTCACTTGGTGACGTTGTAGATCGCCGTCACGGCGAACAGGTTGGGCAGTCTCGCCGCCAGTACGCTGGATCGCTGCTGCTGGTTGACGAACGCCCGGTGCAGGATGTGGATCGATTTCTCGCGGCAGAGTTCCTCGAAATCGCGCACCGTGCAGAAGTGGATGTTCGGTGTGTCATACCACTGGTAGGGCATGAACTCGGAGACCGGCATGCGCCCGCGTCCACCGAGGTACAGGCGGCAGCGCCAGTGGCCGAAGTTCGGAAAGGTGAGGATGCACTGGCGCCCGACGCGCAGCATCTCGTCGAGTACCCGGTGCGGGTAGCGCACGGCCTGCAGGGTCTGGGTCATCACCACCGTGTCGAAGCTGTCGTCGGGAAAGTTGCCGAGGCCCTGGTCGAGGTCCTGTTCGATCACGCTGACCCCGCGGGCGATGCACTGGCGGATCTTGTCCGGGTCGATCTCGAGCCCGTAACCGGTCACGGCATGGGTGGTGCCGAGGTCGGCGAGCAGCGCGCCGTCGCCGCAGCCGAGGTCCAGGACGCGCGAACCCGGGGCGATCCAGGGCTTGATCGACTCCTGGTCGGGGCGCATCAGGCGCTGTCCCCGGCGATTTCGTGCCAGACCCGCTCCATGTAGGCCGCAAACACCGACAGGTAGCGCTCGATCGGCAGCAGGAAGGCGTCGTGGCCGTGATTCGCCTCGATTTCGGCGTAGCAGACCCGGCGCTGTGCGCCGACCAGGGCGTCGACGATCTCCCGTGACCGTGCCGGTGCAAAGCGCCAGTCGCTGCTGAACGACAGCACGAGAAACGCGGCGCTGGCGCGGCGAAAGGCGGCAACCGGGTCGTCGTCGTAGTCGCGCGCCAGGTCGAAGTCGTCGAGCACCCGGGTCATCAGCAGGTAGGTGTTGGCGTCGAAGCGGCCCGAGAAGCGTTCGCCCTGGTAGCGCAGGTAACTCTCGACCTGAAAACGCACGCTGCCGTCGTCGTCGTGGCGCAGGGCTCGGCCGAACTTGACCCCCATCAGCTCGTCCGACAGGTAGGTCACGTGGCCGATCATGCGCGCGATACTCAGGCCACGACGCGGCACCGAATCGTGCTCGAGGTAGCGGCCGGCGGCGTAGTCCGGGTCCGACTGGATCGCCTGGCGGGCAATTTCGTTGAATGCGATGTTCTGGGCCGACAGCTTGATCGCCGAGGCGATGACGACGCAGTGGGCGACCTGCTGCGGGCGTTCCACCGCCCAGTGCATGGCCTGCATGCCGCCCAGGCTGCCGCCGATCACCGCGGCCCAGCGTCGGATGCCGAGGTGCTCGGCCAGCCGCGCCTGGCAGGCGACCCAGTCGGATACCTGCAGCGGTGGAAAGTCCGGCCCCCACGGTCGCCCGCTCGCGGGGTCGATGCTGGCCGGTCCGGTACTGCCGGCACAGCCGCCGGGGTTGTTGGGGCAGACGACGAAGAAGCGGCGGGTGTCGATCGGCTTGCCCGGGCCGATACAGGCGTCCCACCAGCCGGGTCGCCGGTCCTCGACGCTGTGGTAGCCCGCCGCGTGGTGGTCGCCGCTCAGTGCATGACAGATCAGCACCGCGTTGCTGGCCTCGGCGTTCAGCTCGCCGTAGGTCTCGTAGACGATCTCCAGCGGCGCCAGGGTGCGCCCGCAGGCCAGCGCCGGAGGTTCGTCGAGGTGCAGCTGTTTCGGGGCCACCAGCCCCACGCTGTCGGCAGGCCAGGCCGGCTCTGCTCCGCTCCCGCTGGACGACGACGTCATCGCTGGGGTTTCAGATGCCCGGGACCAGGCCGCCGCGCAGCTCGATGCCGCGTGCCAGGCCGGCGACGGCGATCTCGAGCACGTTGATCACGATGAAGACGATGATCGGCGACAGGTCCAGGCCGCCCATCGGCGGCAGCAGGCGCCGGAACGGCGCCATCACCGGCTCGGTCAGCTGGTACAGCAGCAGCAGCGCCGGGTGGTGGCTGCCCGGGGCGACCCAGCTGATGATGATCATCGCCAGGATCGCGAAGAAGTAGAACTGCAGCAGGATGCCGAGCAGGCTGATGGCGGCGGAGGCAATCAGCAGCAGTGGGTTCAGCAGCGGCGCGCCGAACAGTCCCGTCAGGGCGAAGATCATCAGCATCTGCAGGAACAGGGCGAGCAGCAGGGCGGCCACGTCGATGCCGCCAATGCCCGGAATGAGGCGGCGCAGCGGGCGCAGCGGCGGGTTGGTCGCTTTCACGACGAACTGGCTGATCGGATTGTAAAAGTCGGCCCGGACCAGCTGCAGCAGGAAGCGCAGCATCACCACGAAGGCGTACAGACCCAGCAGGGTCTGCAACAGGTACCCGGCGATCTGCAGGCCCGTACCGCTCATGCCGGGGGTTCACCGGCAGCCAGTTCGCGCGAGCGTCGGTCGGCTGCCGCCAGCGCGTCGCGGACCAGCTCGCGCAGGCCGCCGGCCTCGAAGGCCGCGATCGCCTGCTCGGTGACGCCGCCCGGGGAGGTGACCTGGCGGCGCAGGGCGACCAGGTCCTCGCTGCTGCGGTCGACCATGACCGCGGCACCCAGTGCCGTCTGGCGGATCAGCTCGGTGGCCATGGTCTCGTTGAGACCGAGTTCCACAGCCGCCTCGCGGATCGCTTCCATGAACAGGAAGAAATAGGCCGGGCCACAGCCGGAGAGGGCCGTTCCAGCATGCAGCTGCTCCTCGGTCTCGACCCAGCAGACCAGGCCGACGGCCGCCAGAATGCCTTCGGCGAGCTGCCGTTGCAGACCGCTGACCTGCCGGTTCCCGTACAGGATGCTCGCGCCCTGCTGGACCAGCGCCGGGGTGTTGGGCATGCAGCGCACGACGGCTGGGTCGCCACCGAGCCAGCGGCTGATCTGCTGCGACTCGACGCCGGCGGCGATCGACACCACCAGCTGGTCGTCGAGCTGCGGGCCGAGCTCGCGGCATACCCCTTCGAGAACCTGTGGCTTGACGGCGAGCACGACCACGTCTGTGCCGGAGATCGCGCTGCCGTTGTCGGCGAAGACCTGCACGCCCTGGGCCTGCATGGCGTCGCGCGACTGCGCCGCGGGGTCGCTGACCCGCAGGCTTTCCGCCGGCCAGCCACGCGCCAGCAGGCCGCCGATCAGACTGCCCGCCATGTTGCCGGCGCCGATGAAGGCGACGCTCGTTTCAGACACGGTGTGCTCTCCTTGTCGATCCGGCGAAGATCACCCGCCCGCGGCGGGCCTGGGCCCGAAGATCGCCGTGCCCACGCGCACGATGGTGGCGCCCTCGGCTATGGCGGCTTCCAGGTCCGCGGACATGCCCATCGACAGCGTGTCCAGCTGCGGGTGGTCGCGGCGCAGCGCAGTATAACAGTCCCGCAGTCGGGCAAACGCCCGGCGCTGCGCGTCGAAGTCCACGCTGGGCGCGGGAATCGCCATCAGGCCGCGCAGCCTGAGTGCCGGCAGCCCGGCAACGGCCTCGGCGAGCCGCGGCAACTCGTCCGGGACGACCCCGCCCTTGCTGTCCTCGTCACTCAGGCGGACCTGCAGGCAGCACTGCAGTGGCGCCCGTTCCGGGTGGCGCTGGTCTGACAGGCGGACGGCAACGCGCTCGCGATCGATGCTGTGCACCCAGTCGAAGTGCTCCGCCACGGCAGCGGTCTTGTTCGCCTGCAGTTGGCCGATGAAATGCCAGCGCAGCGGATCGTGACCCAGTTCGCGAATCTTGGCGATCGCGTCCTGCAGATAGTTCTCGCCGAAGGCATACTGGCCGGCGGCAACGGCTTCGCGCAGGGCGGTGACGGGCTGCGCCTTGCTGACCGCGAGCAGCTCGACGGCGCCGGGATTCCGCCCGTAGCGGCGTTCCCAGTCGCGTATCCGTCCGCGCAGCTGCTCGAGGCGGGCGGCGATACTGTCGTGGTCTGTCATCGCTGGGGATTCCGCCTGAACTTGCCTGACCCGGGTCATGCGCGCAAACTGCGCTATATTCACTCCGTGCCGCCCAGACCGGCTGTCAGATTCTCTGCTGCTTCGACGGAGCTCCGATGGATATTACCGAACTCCTGGCCTTCTCCGC
>CAZOUC010000143.1:0-382 GCA_964582825.1 uncultured Enterobacteriaceae bacterium
ACACCGATCGCAACGATCTGGTGGGTGGCCAGGGTGCCGCTGCGCATACCGCGCTCGTGGCCCCCGCCGTGAATCTGGGCGTCGAGGTAGACCGGTGGTTGACGCCGCACGTACAGCGCACCGATACCCTTTGGCGCGTAGAACTTGTGGCCGCTCAGGGACAGCAGGTCCACCGGCAGCGTCGCGAGATCGATGGGCAGCTTGCCGACGGTCTGCGCGGCGTCGACGTGAAACGGCACGCCCCGTTCCCGGCACACGGCACCGATGCCGGCGATGTCGTTGATGGCACCCAGTTCGTTGTTGGCATGCATGACGCTGACCAGGACCGTGTCGTCCCGCAGCGCGTCGGCAACCCGCTGCGCCGATAGGCGCCCGTCGCCGT
>CAZOUC010000143.1:392-1825 GCA_964582825.1 uncultured Enterobacteriaceae bacterium
CGTCCGGTGCCAGGTAGCTGACCTCGAACCCCTCGCTCTCCAGGGCGCGACAGCTGTCCAGCACGGCCTTGTGCTCGATGGCGCTGGTGACCAGGTGCCGCCCCCGGGCACGGTGCCGACGCGCGACGCCCTTGATGGCCAGGTTGTTGCTCTCGGTGGCGCCGGAGGTCCAGACGATCTCGCGGGGGTCGGCACCGAGCAGATCGGCAAGTTGTTGCCGTCCCGCCTCCACCGCTTCTTCCGCCCGCCAGCCGAACACGTGTGAGCGCGACGCGGGATTGCCGAAATTGCCGTCCCGCGTCAGGCAGCCGGCCAGGGCCTCGGCGACCCGCTCATCGACGGGCGTGGTCGCCGCGTAGTCGAGGTAGACCGGGTCTTTCACGCCGCCACTCAGCTGACGACGGCGACGGGAACCCGGCCGTGCTGCATCGCGTCCTGGCGCTCGGAAATCAGCCGGATCTCCTCGCGCTCGATCAGTTCACCGAGGCTGATGCCATCGAGAAAGCCGTAGATCTGCGCGCTGAGATCGAGCCACAGGTGGTGGGTCAGACAGGTTTCCCCCTGCTGGCAGTCACTGCTGCCGCGACAGGCGGTCGCGTCCGTACTCTCGCTGACCGCGTCGATGATGGCCGCCACGGAAATGTCGCGCCCGGCCTTGCCGAGGCTGTAACCGCCGCCGGGTCCCCGCGTGCTGCGCACCAGTTGGCGTCGGCGCAGGTTGGCGAACAGCTGCTCGAGGTAGGACAGAGACAGACCCTGCCGGCTCGAGATATCGGCGAGCGACACCGGGCCCTGGCCGCCGTGAAGGGCCAGGTCGAGCATCGCCGTTACCGCGTAACGCCCTTTCGTGGTCAGTCGCATGAGTCCTCCGGCACCGCGAGGTCAGAACCAGGAGCATGCAATACCCATGTATTTCAGTCAAGTATTATCGCGGTTCCGGCCCGCCGCTTTCTGCGTCTCGGTGAGGATGCCGCGCAGGATGTTGAGCTCCATCTGGTCGACGTGAATGCGGTTGTACAGGCGGCGCAGTCGCGCCATCAGCTGACGCGGCGCCTTCGGGTCCAGGAAACCGATCTCGGTCAGGGTCTCCTCGAGGTGAGCGTAGAAGCGCTCCATGCCCTCGACGGTCGCCAGTGGCTCGTCCCAGGGTGGCGGCTGCACCGACTCGTGAGCCGCTGCCCGCAGCGCCGCCATGCGCATTTCGTAGCAGACCACCTGGGCGGCGGCCGCGAGGTTCAGCGACGGGTACTCGGGGCTCGAGGGAATCTGCAGGTGCCAGTGACACAGGCGCAGCTCCTCGTTGCTCAGACCGCTGTCCTCACGCCCGAACACCAGCGCGACCCGGTCTTCCCGGTGCCGGGCCAGCAGCGCCGCGGCGCAGTCCGCCGGCGTCGTGACCGGCACCGGAATCCGCCGCATCCGGGCGCTGGTGC
>CAZOUC010000143.1:1835-6540 GCA_964582825.1 uncultured Enterobacteriaceae bacterium
GCCCGCCGCCATTCAGCAAGGGCACGATGGAGAGCATCCGGGCGCTGGTGCCGACCACCAGCTGGCAGTCGGCCACCGCTTCGCGCAGGTCGCCGACAACGCGTGCCCCATCGACCAGGTCCACCGCCGACACCGCCATGTAACGCGCTTCCCGGCTCGGGAAGTCCTGCGGCGCGGCGAGCACCAGGTCACGCAGTCCCATGGTCTTCATCGCCCGCGCCACCGAACCGATGTTGCCCGAGTGCACCGTGCCGACCAGCACCACCCGCAGCCGGCGCAGCCAGTCGTCCGCCTGTTCCTGGCGCAAGGTATCGTTCATGGTCCGACCTCCCGCGGCGAACGGCCCGTCGCCGTCCGCGCTCCTGCTATACTCGGCGCCGTTTCGCCCGCCCGGAGTTTCCCATGCACCCGATGGTCAACATGGCCCTGCGCGCCGCCCGCGACGCCGGCGAGTTCATCGTCCGCGCCGGCGACCGCCTTGACCTGGTGAGCGTCGACCGCAAGGGGGTCAACGATTTCGTCACCGAGGTCGACCGCCAGGCGGAAGACCGCATCGTGCAGCAGTTGCACAAGGCCTACCCCGACCATGCGATCACCGCCGAGGAAAGCGGTGCCGCGTTCAGCGCCCGCAACGATTGCGAATTCGAGTGGCTGATCGATCCACTGGACGGCACCACCAATTTCATCCACGGCATTCCGCACTATGCCGTCTCCATCGCCTGCCTGCACCGGGGCCGGCTCGAGCACGCGGTCATCGTCGACCCGTTGCGCCGCGAGGAATTCACCGCCAGCCGCGGCTCCGGCGCGCAGCTCAACGGCCGGCGCATCCGTGTCAGCGGACGCGCCGGCCTCGACGAGGCCCTGCTTGGCACCGGCATCCCGTTCCGGGCCCACCAGCACGGCCAGCTCGACGCCTACACCGCGACCCTCAAGGAGCTGGCCGGGCAGTGTGCGGGCATTCGCCGCGCCGGGGCCGCATCGCTCGATCTTGCCTACGTCGCGGCCGGCCGCCTCGACGGGTTCTGGGAGATCGGCCTCAGCGCCTGGGACATCGCCGCCGGCGCGCTGCTGATTCTCGAGGCGGGCGGCCTGGTCTGCGACATCGACGGCGGCCACGACTATCTCGCCAGCGGCCACGTGGTGGCGGCGAACCCGAAGTGCCTCAAGCCGGTGCTGCAGGTCGTGCGGCCGAAACTCGGCGCGCTGCAGCGCGGCGCCGGCGGCTGACTCAGGGCGCCTCGTCGACCTCGGCGCCTTCCTTGACCGGCAGCAGCAGGTCCTCGCGGCTGATCTTCAGCGCCATCAGGATGTTGGCGGCCACGTAGATCGACGAGTAGGTGCCGACCAGCACACCGATGGTCAGCGCCAGCGCGAAGCCGTGGATCGTGTCGCCGCCGAAGAACTGCAGCGCGAGCACGACGAACAGGGTCGTCAACGAGGTGACCAGGGTCCGGCTGAGGGTCTCGGTCAGCGATACGTTGATGACCTCGACCGGCTCGACCTTGCGCAGCTTGCGGAAGTTCTCGCGGATCCGGTCCGATACCACGATCGTGTCGTTCAGCGAGTAGCCGATCACCGCCAGCAGCGCCGCCAGCACCGTCAGGTCGAACTCCCACTGGAACAGCGAGAAGAAGCCGAGTGCGACGATCACGTCGTGCGCGGTGGCGAGCACGCCGCCCAGGGAGAACTTGTACTGGAAGCGCAGCGCGACGTAGATCATCATCACCAGCAGGGCGGTAATCAGCGCCAGGCCGCCCTGGTCGCGCAGCTCGGCGCCGACCTGCGGGCCCACGAACTCGATGCGCAGCAGTTCGACCTCGGTGTCGAAGGACCCGCGCAGCGTCGCCAGCACCCGCGGTCCGAGTTCGTCGGACACCCCTTCGGCCAGGCGGATCAGGATGTCCTGGTCGGAACCGAAGTTGACGACCACGGCGTCGACGTAGCCCGCTTCTTCGAGGATGCCGCGGATCTCGTTCGGCGACGCGGCCTCTTCGAAGAACACTTCGATCAGCGTGCCGCCGGTGAAGTCGAGGCCGAAGTTCAGGCCGCGCGTGGCGAGCGAGCCGATCGACACCAGCACCAGCACGATGGACAGAATTCCGGCGATCTTGCCCCCGGCCATGAAGTTGATGGTCTTTCTCACGGCCAGCTCCTCAGATCGGCAGCTTCGACAGGCGGCGCCCGCCGAAGACCAGGTTGACGATGGCACGCGAGGCGATGATCGCGGTGAACATCGAGGTCAGGATGCCGAGCGACAGGGTCACGGCAAAGCCGCGCACCGGACCGGTTCCGACCGCGTACAGGATCACGGCGACCAGCAGCGTCGTCAGGTTGGCATCCAGGATGGTTACGAAAGCGCGCTCGTAACCGACATTGATCGCCGCCTGCGGCGACATGCCGTTACGCAGCTCCTCGCGTATTCGCTCGAAGATCAGCACGTTGGCGTCCACCGCCATGCCCACCGTCAGCACGATACCGGCGATGCCGGGCATGGTCAGGGTCGCCGACAGGATCGACATCAGCGCCACCAGCAGAATGATGTTGACGGTCAGCGCCAGGTCGGCGATCAGGCCGAACGCGCGGTAGTACAGCAGCATGAAGACAATCACGCCGGCCAGGCCGATCTGCATCGACAGCACGCCGAGGCGGATGTTCTCGGCGCCGAGTGACGGGCCGACGGTGCGCTCCTCCACGAAGCTCATCGGTGCCGCCAGGGCACCGGCGCGCAGCAGCAGGGCCAGCTCGGAGGCCTCGGCCGGACTGTCGAGGCCGGTAATGCGGAACTGGGTGCCGAGCGCCGACTGGATCGTCGCCAGGCTGATGATCTTCATGTCGTCGTAGGACTCGGTGATCGGTACCTCGACGCCGCGCTCGTTGGTCTCGTAACCGATCGTGCGGGTCTTGCGCTCGATGAACAGCACGCCCATACGCCGCTGGATGTTGTTGCGGGTGGCCCGGTTCATCAGCGTGCCGCCCTGGCTGTCGAGGTTGATGTTGACCTGCGGGCTGCCGGTCTGCGCATCGAAGTTCGCCTGCGCGTTGGTGACGCGCTCGCCGGTTATGATCACGTCGCGCTCGAGGAAAGCCGTTGCCGTGCCGGCCCGCGGGTCGCGAAACTCGAACTCCTCCTTGTCCGCCATGTCGGTGTCGGCCTTGGCCTCGAGGCGGAATTCCAGGTTGGCGGTCTTGCCGAGAATCCGCTTGGCTTCGGCCGTGTCCTGCACGCCGGGCAGCTCGACGACGATGCGGTTGGCGCCCTGCTTCTGCACCAGTGGCTCGGCGACCCCCAGTTCGTTGACGCGATTGCGCAGGGTCGTCAGGTTCTGGTCGACCGCGTAGCTCTCGATTTCGGCCCGCCGCTGCTCGGGCAGGGTCATTCGGAGCAGCAGGCGCTCCTCGCGCTCGACCTGTTCGATCTGCAGATCCGGAAAGTCTTCCGCGATCAGGCGGCGCGCACGTTCGCGCAGCTCCTCGTCCCGGAAACTCGCGGTGATCGCGGTATCGCCGCTGCGCCGCACCAGGCCGCGCACGCGGTTCTCGCGCAGCAGCTTCTTGATGTCGGTGACGTTCACGTCCAGGCGCTTGCTCAGCGCCGCTTCGGTATCGACCTCGAGCAGGAAGTGCACGCCGCCGCTCAGGTCCAGGCCCAGTTTCATCGGGCCGGCCCCCAGGCTCTCGAGCCACGCCGGCGTGGTCGGCGCCAGATTCAGCGCCACGACATAGTCGTCGCCGAGTTCACGCTTGATGACCCGCTTGGCGGTAAGCTGGTCCTCGAGCGAGCGCAGGCGCAGCAGCGCCGCGGCGTCGTCGACAACGCCGCCGAAGTACTCGATGCCGGACGCGTCGAGCGCCGCGCGCGCGCTGTCGAGGACGCGCTGGTCCATCTGCAGGGCGCTGCTGGCTCCGGAAATCTGCACGGCCGGATCGGGCCGGAACAGGTTGGGCGCCGCGTACACCGCGCCCAGGGTGAAGATCACCAGGACCAGCAGGTACTTCCAGAGGGGATAGCGATTGATCATAGGCTTCCTGCAAGAGGGCGCGGCAGTCCCGGGCCACGCGAAAAGGCGCGATTATATCGGCAGCCCGGCCGCGCGTCAGCCGAGCCAGCGCCGGGCGTTGCGGAACAGGCGCAGCCAGGCGCCGTCCTCGCCCCAGCCGGGCGGAATCCACGAGTTCTGCACGCTGCGGAACACCCGCTCCGGGTGCGGCATCATGATCGTCACCCGGCCGTCGGCGCTGCACACGCCGGCGACGCCCTGCGGGGAACCGTTCGGATTTGCCGGGAACCGCTCGGTGGCGCGACCGCGGCTGTCGACATAGCGCAGCGCAATCCGCGACGCCGCCGACAGGGCCTCGAGGTCGCCGTCCGCGAACGCCGCCCGCCCTTCGCCGTGCGCCACCGAAACGGGAATCACACTGCCGGCCATGCCGTTGAGCAGGATCGACGGCGATTCGGCGATCTCGACCAGCGCCACCCGCGCCTCGTACTGTTCCGAGCGGTTGCGCAGCAGGCGCGGCCAGTGCTCGGCGCCGGGAATGATACCGTGCAGGGCCGCGAGCATCTGGCAGCCGTTGCACACGCCGAGCGCGAAGGTGTCGCCGCGCTCGAAGAAGGCACTGAACGCGTCGCGCGCCCGCGTGTTGAACAATATGGTGCGGGCCCAGCCAAGGCCGGCGCCGAGCACGTCGCCGTGCAGGGCACCGG
>CAZOUC010000144.1:0-1200 GCA_964582825.1 uncultured Enterobacteriaceae bacterium
GATGCACTGCACGCGCCGGGCGCCGCTGTTGTCCGCCACTTCGAGAGACGTTTCTGCCTGGATCATCGATCAGACCTCCGCCATGCGCTCGTCAATGCTGACCAGAGTCCAGGTCTTGGTCTTGGACAGCGGACGCGACTCGCGCACCGTGACCGTGTCACCAATCTTGCACTCGTTGTTCTCGTCGTGCGCATGCAGCTTCGACGAACGCGTCAGGTACTTGCCGTACACCGGGTGCTTTTCCCGGCGGGTGATCAGCACGGTGATGGTCTTGTCCATCTTGTTGCTGACGACCTTGCCGCTTTCCATGCGAATCGTTTTGTTGTCGCTCATCTTCAGTTACCTGCCTTTTGCTGCAGCACGGTCTTGACGCGGGCGATGTCGCGGCGCGTCGCGCCGAGCAGGTGCGTCTGGCCGAGCTGGCCCGTCGCCTTCTGCATGCGCAGCTTGAACTGCTGCTCGAGCAGCTTTTCCAGCGTCTTGTTCAGTTCCTCGAGGGACTGTTCACGCAGTTCGCTCGTCTTCATCACATGACCGTCCTTTTCACGAAGGCGGTTTCGAACGGCAGCTTGGACGCGGCCAGGGCGAACGCCTCGCGCGCCAGCTCTTCGCTGACCCCTTCCACTTCGTAAAGCATCTTGCCGGGCTGGATCTGCGCGACCCAGTACTCGACGTTGCCCTTGCCTTTACCCATCCGCACTTCCAGCGGCTTTTTCGAAATCGGCTTGTCCGGGAACACACGGATCCAGATCTTGCCGCCACGCTTGATGTGGCGGGTCATCGCGCGGCGCGCGGCCTCGATCTGGCGCGCGGTCATGCGGCCACGGCCGGTCGCTTTGAGACCGTACTCTCCGAAGCTGACCTTGCTGCCCCGGATCGCCAGACCGCGGTTGCGGCCCTTCATCTGCTTGCGAAATTTCGTGCGCTTCGGCTGTAACATCTGTCTGCTCTCTGTTCTTCCCGCTCCGGCTTACTTGGCGCCTGCCGACGGCTGCTGCGTCGTCTCGGTGTGGCCCAGGACCTCACCCTTGAAGATCCACACCTTGACGCCGATGATCCCGTAGGTGGTCTTCGCCTCGTGGGTCGCGTAGTCGATGTCGGCGCGCAGCGTGTGCAGCGGTACGCGGCCCTCGCGGTACCACTCGGTACGTGCGATCTCCGCACCGCCGAGGCGGCCGGACAGCTGGATGCGCACGCCTT
>CAZOUC010000144.1:1210-5743 GCA_964582825.1 uncultured Enterobacteriaceae bacterium
GCGCCGCCGCGCATGGCGTTCTGCACCGCACGCTTCATCGCGCGACGGAACATGACGCGGCGCTCGAGCTGCTGGCACACGTTCTGGGCCACCAGCTTGGCGTCGAGGTCCGGCTTGCGGACTTCCTCGATGTTGACCTGTACCGGTACACCCATCTTCTTGCCGAGGTCCCGGCGCAGGCGGTCGACGTCCTCACCTTTCTTGCCGATCACGATGCCCGGGCGCGCGGTGTGAATCGTCACACGGGCGGTCTGCGCCAGGCGCTCGATGACCACGCGGCTGACCGAGGCGTTCTCGAGGCGCTTTTGCACGTACTCGCGCGCCTGCAGATCGTCGACCAGGTGCTTCGCGTAGTTCTTCGTGTCGGCGTACCACAGGGAATTGTGCTCTTTGACAATTCCGAGGCGGATGCCGGTGGGATGTACCTTCTGACCCATCTTGACTCCCGTTTCGACCTTACTGGTCGGCGACCTTGACCGTGATATGGCAGCTGCGCTTCAGAATGCGGTCGGCGCGGCCCTTGGCGCGCGGCTTGATCCGCTTCATCGTCCTGCCCTCATCCACGCAGATCCACGAGACCTTGAGCTCGTCGACGTCTGCGCCCTCGTTGTGTTCGGCATTGGCGATCGCCGAGTTCAGCACCTTGCGGATGATCGGCGCCGCCTTTTTGGTGCTGAAATTGAGCACGTTGAGCGCCTCTTCCACCGTCTTGCCGCGAATCTGGTCGGCGACCAGCCGGGCTTTCTGCGGAGAGATCAACGCGCCTCTGAGTACTGCCGTCGTTTCCATCGTTCGTTCCGTTCCTCGACCGGCCTTAGCGCTTGGCCTTCTTGTCGGCCGCGTGGCCCTTGTAGGTCCGCGTGGCCGCGAATTCGCCCAGCTTGTGTCCCACCATTTCTTCACTGACCAGCACCGGTACGTGCTGGCGGCCGTTGTGTACGGCGATCGTCAGCCCGACCATGTCCGGCGAGATCATCGAACGACGCGACCAGGTCTTGATCGGGCGCCGGTCATTGGCGGCGACGGCCGCCTCCACCTTCTTCTGCAGGTGGAGATCGATAAACGGCCCTTTTTTCAGCGAACGTGGCACAGCCTTGGTCCTCTATCTCAATCTCGTTTATTTCTTGCCGCGGCGGCGCACGATGTACTTGTCGGTGCGCTTGTTGCTGCGGGTCTTGTAGCCCTTGGTCGGCGTGCCCCAGGGGCTCACCGGGTGGCGGCCACCGGAGGTGCGGCCTTCGCCGCCACCGTGCGGGTGGTCGACCGGGTTCATCGCGACACCGCGCACCGTCGGGCGCACGCCGCGCCAGCGCTTGGCGCCGGCCTTGCCGAGGGCGCGCAGGCTGTGCTCGGAGTTGGACACCTCGCCGATCGTGGCGCGGCAGTCCGACGGCACCTTGCGCATCTCGCCGGAGCGCAGGCGAAGGGTCGCGTAACGACCTTCCCGCGCGACCAGCTGCACGGCGGCGCCGGCGCTGCGGGCGATCTGGGCGCCCTTGCCCGGCTTCATTTCGACGCAGTGCACGACCGAGCCCAGCGGCACGTTGCGCAGCGGCAGGGTGTTGCCGACCTTGATCGGCGCGTGCTCGCCGGACAACACCTCGTCGCCCGCCTGCACGCCTTTCGGCGCGATGATGTAGCGGCGCTCACCGTCGCGGTACAGCAGCAGGGCGATGTTCGCCGAGCGGTTCGGGTCGTACTCCAGGCGCTCCACGGTGGCCGGCACGCTGTCCTTGTTGCGCTTGAAGTCGATGACCCGGTAGTGCTGCTTGTGGCCACCGCCGACGTGCCGCGTCGTAATGCGGCCGGCGTTGTTGCGTCCGCCCTTGCGCGACTGCTTCTCGAGCAGCGGACCGTAGGGCGCGCCCTTGTGCAGCTCCTTGCTCACCACCTGGACGACGAAGCGACGTCCGGGCGAGGTCGGTTTTCTCTTGACGACTGCCATGACCGATTCCCTTTAGTCCGTTACCGTGAAGTCAATGTCGTGGCCCTCTTCGAGGCGCACGTAGGCCTTCTTCCAGTCCGACTGCCTGGCGACGCCGAAGCGGTTGACCTTCTTCTTGCCCTTGACGTTCAGCAGCTGCACGCCTTTAACCTTCACCTTGAACAGCTTCTCCACCGCCGTCTTCACTTCCGGCTTGGTGGCGTCGCGGGCAACGCGAAAGGCGTACTGGTTGTTCGTTTCCGCCGCAATCGCGGTCTTTTCCGACACGTGCGGACCGAGCAGCACCTGGTAGATTCGCTCCTGGTTCATCCCAGCATCTCCTCGAACTTGCGCAGCGCCGGCACCGTGACCAGGACTTTCTCGAAGCTGATCAGGCTCACCGGGTCGACACCGTTGACGTCGCGCACGTCCACCATCGGGATGTTGCGCGCGGCCAGGTACAGGTTGCGATCGACCTCATCCGCGACGATCAGCACGTTGTCGAGCTGGTACTCATCGAGCTGCTTGGCGAGCAGCTTGGTTTTCGGCTCGTCCACGCCGAACGCCTCGACGACCACCAGGCGATCCTGACGGGCGAGCTCGGACAGGATCGAGCGCATCGCCGCGCGATACATCTTGCGGTTCAGCTTGACGCTGTGATCCTGCGGCTTGGCCGCGAAGGTCACCCCACCGGTGCGCCAGATCGGGCCGCGGGTGGTGCCGGCTCGGGCACGGCCGGTGCCCTTCTGGCGCCAGGGCTTCTTGCCGCCGCCGCTGACTTCGGAACGGGTCAGCTGGGCGCGGGTGCCCTGGCGGGCACCGGCCTGGAACGCGACCACGGCCTGGTGCACCAGATCTTCGTTGAAATCCCGGGCGAACGTGATGTCCGAAACCTGTACGGTTCCGGAGGCGGCGTTGCCGGGGGCTGCAATACTCAATTCCATGGCCTGTTCCCCTACCGTTCTCAGGCTTTGACGGCCGGACTGACGAGGACGTCGCCGCCCGGAGCTCCGGGGATGGCGCCCTTGACCAGCAGCAGATTCCGTTCCGCGTCGACGCGCACGATCTCCAGGGACTGGGTCGTGACGCGGCGATCGCCCATGTGACCGGCCATCTTCTTGCCCTTGAACACCCGGCCGGGCGTCTGGTTCTGACCGATGGAGCCGGGCGCCCGGTGCGACAGGGAGTTGCCGTGCGTGGCGTCCTGAGAGCGGAAATTCCAGCGCTTGATGGCGCCCTGGAAGCCCTTGCCCTTGGAGCGACCGGTTACGTCGACCTTCTGGCCGACTTCGAAACGGTCGACGGTGATCTCGCTGCCGATTTCCGGCACTTGCTCGGAGGCGTCGAGACGGAATTCCCACAGACCACGACCGGCGGCCACGCCGTGCTTGGCGTAGTGGCCCGCAGCCGGCTTGCTGACGCGGGATGCTTTGCGCTCGCCCGCAGTCACCTGGATGGCGGAGTAGCCATCGGTGTCTGCGTTCTTGACCTGGGTTACCCGGTTCGGGGTGGCCTCGATGACCGTAACCGGAACCGATTCACCGTTTTCGGTGAAGATGCGGGTCATGCCGGTCTTACGACCGACGATACCAATCGCCATGACGTCTACCTCTCAGTGTACGGGGCTCCAACCCTCTATGGCCGCGCTGTCCGTTTCCGAGTCGCGCGTTACACGGGTCTGGCTTCCTGCCGGACCCGACCCGGCCTGGCTAGCCGAGACTGATCTGAACTTCTACGCCTGCTGCCAAATCCAGCTTCATCAAGGCGTCGACGGTTTTTTCCGTCGGCTCGACGATGTCGAGCATGCGCTTGTGGGTACGGATTTCGTACTGGTCCCGGGCATCCTTGTTGACGTGCGGAGAAATCAGCACGGTGTACCGTTCCTTGCGGGTCGGCAACGGGATGGGGCCGCGAACCTGGGCGCCGGTACGCTTGGCCGTGTCGACGATCTCTGCCGCGGAGGAGTCGATCAGTCGGTGGTCAAACGCCTTGAGGCGAATCCGAATCCGTTGGTTCTGCATTTGAGCAATTGCTCCAGTTCTGATCCGTTCCGGGGGCGATTCATGCCCCGCCAAAATAGAAGCGGAACTATATTGCCCCTACCGTGGAGTGTCAATCGCCGCGGATTGGTAATAACCCGCATCGGCGCCCCGGCCCCGACTTTCAATGGGGCCAGGTTCGATTGATCCCACTTTCAATGGGGCCAGGTTCGATTGAAAACGGGTCGGCGGTGTTTCAATCGAACCTGGCCCCATTGAAAATCAATTCAACCTGGCCCCATTGAAAAAAAAGCGCGGCCGGGGCCGCGCTCTTCAGGACCGGTGGTCTGGTCCGGGCGACGCGCCCCGGGGCGCGTCGGTGCAAGAATACGTTCTTGCCTACAGGTCGGCTGGCGCGGCAGGCCGCGCCGCGTCCCTTACTCGACGATCTTCGCGACGACGCCGGCGCCGACCGTGCGGCCACCCTCACGAATCGCGAAACGCAGGCCCTCTTCCATCGCGATCGGCGCAATCAGCGTCACGTCCATCTTGATGTTGTCGCCCGGCATCACCATCTCGACGCCTTCCGGCAGTTCACAGGCGCCCGTCACGTCCGTCGTGCGGAAGTAG
>CAZOUC010000144.1:5753-6511 GCA_964582825.1 uncultured Enterobacteriaceae bacterium
GCCCTTGAAGAACGGCGTGTGACGGCCGCCTTCGTCCTTGCTCAGGATGTACACCTCCGCCTCGAAGCGCGTGTGCGGCGTGATCGTGCCCGGCTTCGCCAGCACCTGACCGCGCTCCACCTCGTCGCGCTTCGTGCCGCGCAGCAGCACACCGATGTTCTCGCCCGCCCGGCCCTCGTCCAGCAGCTTGCGGAACATCTCCACACCCGTACACGTCGTCTTCGTCGTGTCCTTGATGCCCACGATCTCGATCTCTTCACCGACCTTGATCATGCCCCGCTCGACACGGCCCGTGACCACCGTGCCGCGGCCCGAAATCGAGAACACGTCCTCGATCGGCATCAGGAACGGCTGGTCAATCGCACGCTCCGGCTCCGGAATGTACTCGTCCAGGGTCTCGACCAGCTTCTTCACCGCCGTCGTGCCCATCTCGTTGTCGTCCTTCCCTTCCAGCGCCATCAGCGCCGAACCGATGATGATCGGCGTGTCGTCTCCCGGAAACTCGTACTGATCCAGCAGCTCGCGGACTTCCATCTCCACCAGCTCCAGCAGCTCCTCGTCGTCCACCATGTCCGCCTTGTTCAGGAACACCACGATGTACGGAACACCCACCTGACGGCTCAGCAGAATGTGCTCGCGCGTCTGCGGCATCGGGCCGTCCGCCGCCGAGCACACCAGGATCGCACCGTCCATCTGCGCCGCACCGGTGATCATGTTCTTCACGTAGTCCGCGTGACCCGGGCAGTCCACGTGCGCGT
>CAZOUC010000145.1:0-3266 GCA_964582825.1 uncultured Enterobacteriaceae bacterium
ATTGAGCGGGGTGCGCAGCTCGTGGCTGACCGTCGCCGCGAAGTTGGCCTTGGCGCGGGCCGACTCGAGTGCCTGGTCGCGGGCGGTCTTCAGGGCCTGTTCCCGCGATTCGAGCACGTTCATCATCGTGTTGAAGGCCTGCTCCATCTCGATGACGTCGCGCGTGCCCTTGAGCTCGGCACGCACGTCCTGTTCGCCCTGCTCGGCACGCTGCATGCTCCGCGCCAGATCGCGCAGTGGCACGACGATGCGGTTGGTCAGAGCCAGCAGGGCAAGCAGCAGCAGGCCGGTGATCGTTCCCGCCACGAGCAGGTTCGAGCGGAAGATTTCCCGCTCCATGGCGTCGAGCGCATTCTTGCTGATCAACAGGCGGACGTAGCCCTCGACGACCTCGCGCGGGGGCTCCTGCTGCAGCGGATCCTGTTCCACCGAGACGATCGGCGTCAGCACCTCGAGGAAGGCGGCGTCCTCGGAATACTGCGTTGCCGTGGCGAGCATACTGGCCTCGACCGTTCGTTCGAGGCGGGCGCCGGCCTCGGCAAAGCCTGAGCCGGTGCCGGCGAAGGCGGCTTCGCGATCATCGAAGTTGCGCACCTCGATGGCGGCCACGTCGGGCAGCTCGAGCATGTTCTCCAGCTTGCCGTACTCTTCCGAGCCGGCCGTCAGTGAGCCGGCACGCAAGGCAAAATTGGTCAGCTCTTCGATGGACTCCGCCATCTGGATGCCTTCCTGCACGAGACGGCCGTGCAGCGCCTCGACCGTATTGCGCGACACCACCAGGGTCGATGCGAGGGCCAGGGAGATCAGACCCACGGTCACCGTCGCACCGATCAGGTGCTGGATGCTGAAGCGTCGGATCAGTCTGGAGATGCCGGTAGCCATCGCGAATCCTCTAGCGCAGCGGGTAGCGCAGGTCGATCTGTTGTTCCAGGTTGGCGTCGATGTCGATGTTCAGGTGCGCGGCCGTGCGCAGGTTCATCGCCAGTCGCCGGGCCGGCGCCGGGGTGATGCCGACGCGGGGTCCGTTGGGGTTGCGGGCAGCGGCGACCAGTTCCTCGGCGACGTCTCTCGAGTCCTGGTAGAGGGCAAACAGGGCGCCGCGCTCGACGTGCAGCCGGTTGCCGGAGAACAGCACCACGTTATGGCGCCAGCTGCGCTGCAGGATGCCGGTCAGCACGTCGCGGTCGTTCAGCGCCACCGACACGTCCGGCAGCCACACCGCGTCCCGCAGCGGGTCAGCCCTGCTCAGCACGTCGATGTAGGCGCGGGCGGCGTCGTCCCTGGAGGTCTCGTTGATCACGACCAGTTCGAGCTCCAGTTCCGCCGCGCTCTGCCGGGCCAGGGCGAGCAGCCAGGCGTTCAGGTCGTTGTCGTTGATGAAGAAGACCCGTTCCGCCTGCGGTCGCAGCGCTTTGAGCTGGCGCAGCAGCAGATCCGGTGCCGGCGACGTCGACAGCACCCGTGTATCGCGCACGTAGCGCTCGGGCACGATGGGCACGCTGCCGAAAATCAGGCGGATGTTCTCGTCGGCCGGTATCTCGGGCAGACCCTTGAGTGCGCGCAGACCCAGCACCAGTGCCTGGTCGATCTCACGACGGCGCAGCCAGTCCAGCGCCGCCTGGCGTGCTTCGGGATCGGCATCGAGGGTGAACTGGGGCACGTTGCGATCGAGCAGATCCTCGAGACCGTCGACGATCGCCTGGTAGGTTTCGCGTTCGTCGCTGCGCGCCGGTCGGGCATGCAGGACGCCGATGCGCAAGTTCGGCTCTGCCTGTGCTGCTGCAGCGACCTGCGCGCGGGCTCCGGCTGCGGGCAGCGCGGCGACGCCGGCCAGAACCATGCAGGCCAGAAAGCGACGGCGGCTGTAATGAGTGGGCTGCTGCATGCCGCTGCGCCTCAGTCCTGCCTCTCGGGTACCGGGCGCGGAGCGACGCCGCGATACTCGACGTCGTCGCAGCGCAGCGGCAGGAAACTGCCAGTGGGTGCGCTGTACTGCTCTTCGAAGCAGGCATGCAGGCCGCCGTTGACGCACAGGCTGAACAGCAGGTAGCCCTGACGCGGGTCGTAGCCGCGGTCAAGCCAGAAGGCCGCGAGGTGGCCGAGCATGTTCATCGTGTCCCCCGAGCGTTGCCGCAGCGCCGCGTCCAGGCGCCAGGCCAGTTCGAGGTGTGGGCCGTGCGCGTAGCCCAGTTCGCCGATCAGCGTCTCGAGCCGGTCGACTCGGTCGTCGCCCTGCGCGACCGGCCGCGAATAGCCGGGGGCCTGCAGGCCGCGGCGCGTGTACACCCGTTCGTCGACCAGGCGGTCGAGGTCCTCGCGCGCCGCGCGCCGCTGCAGGTCGGCGATGAAGTCCAGGGCGGCGAGCGTGCAGCCGGGGCCGTACAGGCGCGAGTCGCTGGCCAGGCTGCCGGCGCTGACGCCGGCTACCGGCGAGCAGCGCGCCGAACCGGCCAGAGCCGCGACCTGGTTGCACCAGATGCGCGGGTCCGGAAAGGAAAGGCAGATGAACGCGGCTTCCAGCCAGCGCGTCAGCCGCGGCTCGGGCAACTCGCCGGTGACGTGCAGCACCAGCACCGCGAAGAAACTGTTGCGATCGAACAGGTCGTCGAGCAGCGAGTGGCCCTGGCAGCGAACGCCCTCGCCAACGCGCCAGCCGCCCTTGCGACTGCGAATGCGCTGCCGGCGCGTGTCCCAGTACGCGGTGGCGCTCATCGTACCGGGTCCTCTTCGACGATCTCGTAGCGTCCGTCGTCGACGAAGGGCAGGTCGTGAATGGTCCGACCGGCCATTTCCAGGCCGTGAGCGAGCACCGCGGGCACCACCAGGGCCTGGTACAGCGGACCGACGGTGCGCGCCGGCAGGCCGAGGTCGAGACCGGCGGCGGCGACGACACCACCGGGCAGCCAGCCACAGTCGGCCGATGTAAGCCTCTCGTGCAGGGCCTGTCCCCAGACCAGTGCCGAACCGGCGCCCGGCGAGGCCTGCAGGATTCCGGCCATCCGCTCCGCCCAGGGATCGCGTTCGCCGAAGTGGCGGCCGAAGCCCGGTGCAAGCAGCTGCTGTTGGTCATGGCCGGATGG
This sequence comes from uncultured Enterobacteriaceae bacterium, assembly GCA_964582825.1. Lineage (GTDB taxonomy): Bacteria > Pseudomonadota > Gammaproteobacteria > Pseudomonadales > UBA5518 > CAZOUC01. The sequence continues at coordinate 3,081 of CAZOUC010000145.1, forward strand.
CGGTAGCGCGAGCAGTTCGCGGGCGACGTCTGCGGGCTCGTGACGCAGGCGCCGGGCGATGAAGCGGGCAGCGGCCGCGACCTCGGCGACGCCCTGGTGCTCGCCGCCGAACAGGGCGAGGCCAAGGGGAAGCAGGTGGGCGCGCTCGGTGCCGGATGCGGCCGCGTTCATGACGGCGCGCAGGGC
>CAZOUC010000145.1:3276-6475 GCA_964582825.1 uncultured Enterobacteriaceae bacterium
CGCGGACCCGGGGACACGGCACAGACGGACAGTCGGCGCAGCAGGTCGTGACGGGGCGCATCGGGCAGTTCGCCGCGCAGCATCAGGTACAGCAGATCGGTGGCGTCGCAGCGCCCGGCGAGCTCATCGAGGGCATAGCCGTGTACCCGGTGAGAGTCCGCCAGGTACGGATTGCCGTCGCTGGGGCGTTCGTCCCAGATGCGTGTCGCCACGCGCTCGGCGAATGGGCTGTTGCGGCGCCGTTCCACGGGGGCTTCAGAAACGGTAGCTGACGCTGAGGCGGGCGTGCCGTTCTTCCAGCGCAAAGTCGCCCGGTATCAGCGAGCCGCCCGGCACCGCTGCTGCCGGCGCCGGCTCCCGGGCGTTCTCGTCGAACGCGTTGCGCAGGTGCAGGCGAAGGTCGAGCCGGCCCTGCAGCGCGCCGTAGCCAACGCTGACGTTGGCCCAGTGGTAGTCGTCGATGGCCGGTCGTGGATCGCCGGCTGCGCGCGAACGGTCGGCGATCCAGCGCCAGTCGCCCTGCAGGGTCCAGCGGTTCGGCAACCGCCAGATCGCCCGCAGGTAGGCCTGGTGGGCCGGGGTATCGGCCACGTCGGCGTCGCTGAGCCGGTCTTCGCTGTTCTGCCAGGCGTAGTTGGCGTGCAGCTTGAGGTCCGGGTGCGGCTGCCAGTCCGCTTCCAGCTCGACGCCGTAGCCGCGCTGCTCGCCGACGTTGCTCGCGACCTGGCCGCCAGCCGTCGGTACGAACTCGATCAGGTCCTCGACCTCGTACCAGAACAGGTTGAACCCGGTGCGCAGATCGAAGCCGGGCCGATAGTCGAAGGCCATCTCCACCGTGTTGATCACCTCCGGTTTGAGGTCCTCGTTGCCGAGCGCTACCGGGTTGTTGATGACGAACAGCTCGGCGAAGGACGGGGCGCGGAAGGCCCGGCCGTACAGGAGCTTGGAGGTCAGGTTCTGTGCCGTATTCCACACCAGGGCAATGCGCGGGTTCAGGGTGGTGCCGAAGTCGGAGTAGCGGTCGTAGCGCAGGCCGAGCGTGAGGTCCCAGTCGGGTGCAACGCGCCACTGGTCCTGCACCGACAGGTACCACAGCGTCCGGTCCTGGTCGTTCATGAAGATGTTGGGCGTACCGCTGACGTCGGTGACGGTGCCGGAGACGACGCAGAACGGCTGGAAGCAGGCCGGGTCGCGGTTCGCCAGGTCGAGCACGCCGGGTCCGTAGTTCTTGCTCTCACGGGCCGTCTCTTCCTGGTAGCTGCTGCCCGCAGCGAGGCGCAACTGGTGGTTGTCGAAGCCGGTGTGGGTGAACACCGCGTCGAGTCGCCAGTGCTCCTCGTAGAACTCCGGGTTGCCGATCATGCCATCGGCGAAGATCATCGGCAGACTGGCCAGCGGGTCGGTGTTGAGATTGCCGTCGGCGCCGATCGGCAGCACGGCCCCGGCAGGGAACAGGCGCTGGCGGGTCGTCGTCTCCACGTCCATCCACGAGGCATGCAGCTCGAGACTGCTCGCCGTTCCCTGGAAATCGTGGCCCCAGGCGACGTCGACCAGGTAGTTGTCGGCATCGGCCGAGCCGCGCGGGTCCAGGGCCAGGGCCAGCCCGGGCCCGACGCCATAGTCGTCGCCGCGCCAGTTCCAGGCGCGCACGGTCAGGTCCCGGTAGTCGAGCTGGACGCGCAGGTCGACTCGTTGCTCGGCGGTTTCCAACGGTCCCGGCGCGAGACTGGCCGGCTGCACAGGCAGGTTGAACATCGCGGCCAGCGGGGCGATCGCCGCGTCGAACACGGTCTGGGCGTCGGCGCCGACGAAGCGGCCGTCGTCGCCATCGGTTCGCATGGCCTGCAGCGAGAGGCTGTAGCGCAGCTCGCCGCGCTCGGCGCCGTGCAGCAGCCAGAACTCCTGCGTATCGAAGCTGCCGACGCTGCCGCCCACCTCGGTGCCGTCGATTTCGGAACCGCTCTTGGTGATCACGTTGATGACACCGGCGAAGGCGTCCGCGCCGTAGATCGCCGAGCCGGGCCCGCGGATGACCTCGACCCGCGCGATGTCGTGGATCGGCAGGCTGTTGCGGCTGCCGCGATCGCCGAAGTGCAGACGCGTCAGCGGCACGCCGTTCAGCAGCATCAGTACCTGCGGGTTCTTGTCGGTGCGGATGCCGCGGATCGAGTAGATCGGTGACAGGTAGGTCGACGACAGGGACACGTGTATGCCCGGAACCGTTTCCAGCACCTCGTCGAGGTTGCGCGCGCCCATCGCGACGATCTGCTCGGCGGTGATCACCGTCGCCACCGCGGGTGCCTGCGAGATGAGCTGTTTCTGGCCGGTGGCGATGGTCAGGAAGTTCTCCTCGCCCACCGCGTCGAACAGGGCGTCGAGATCGTCCTCGGCGATCGTCGGCGCGGCACAGGCGAAGGCCAGGAGCAGGGCACAGAATCTAACGTCCACGGTCATTCTCCCTCGAAGTCGCTGCGGGTCGGTGCGCCCGCTCACAGGTTGCGCAGGACCTGCAGGCGCTGGCCCATCGGCGGCTCCTGCTCGGGGTCGATGCGCACGTCGAGCAGGGTCGGTCCGGGTTGCTGGCAGATCTCGGTGATGTTGAGACCGAGCAGGTCGGCCGGGGTACGGACCAGGTAGCTGCGGATGCCCATGGCCTCTCCGAAGCGGCGGAAGTCCACTTCCGGCAATTCGAATCCGATCGGCTCGCCGCCGCCCAGGCGCTGGCCGTGCTTGACCATGCCCAGCGCGGCGTCGTTGAGCACCAGGTAGATCACCGGCAGACCGAGCTGGGCGGCGACCGTGATCTCCTGGCCGCTCATCAGCATGCTGCCGTCCCCGGTGATGCACACCACGGGGCAGCGCGGGTGGGCCAGGGCGGTGCCGATCGCGTTGCCGATTGCCCAGCCCATCGGAGCGAATTCGAAGCCGGCCTGGAACAGGCCGCTCATCGCGCTGCGCCGGCCGTTGTCGCCGCGCTCGCGCTGGCGGCGTTCGAGCAGGCGGCGGTCGTAGGGATTCAGGTAGTGGATGGCCCAGGCGAAGGAGTTGCCCGAGTCGGCGAGGAAACGGGTGCTGGGCGGGAACAGCTGCGTGAGCTTGGTCATCAGCCACTGCGGCTTGATCGGCACGGTGGCGTCGAGGCACTTTTCCGGCTCGATCACGTCGAGCGGCAGCGGTCGCCCCTCGTCGCGCTCCGCGC
>CAZOUC010000146.1:0-4320 GCA_964582825.1 uncultured Enterobacteriaceae bacterium
CGCGGGGTGCTGCTCTACGGCGCCCTGATCGGCGTGCTGGTGGTGGTGATCCGCTTCTGGGGCGGCATGCCCGAGGGCGTGATGTACGCGATCCTGCTGGCCAATGCGATCGGTCCACACATCGACCGCCTGTTCCAGCCGAAGCCATACCAGCCGCCGCGTGAGGCCGCCCCATGACGACGGCTGCCCCCGGTGGGCCCAGCGCGCTGACCATGTACCGGGCCCTGGTCGGCATCGGCATCGGCTGCGCGCTGCTGATCGTCACCGTGTACCTGCAGACCGCGCCAGTCATCGCCCATAACCGCGCCGTCGCCCTGCAGCAGGCGATCTTCACGGTGCTGCCGGGCACGCGCGACACCCTGGCGCTGCGGCGTGATGCGGACGGCCGCCTGCGCCTGGCCAAGGATCCGACCCAGGCCGAGCTGTACCTCGGCCTGAACGAGGACGGAGAGCCCGTCGGTGTCGCGATCGAGGCCGCCGGCATGGGCTACGCGGACGTCATCCGGCTGCTGTACGGTTACGCACCGGGCCGCGGCGAGATCGTCGGCATGCAGGTGCTCGAGAGCCGCGAGACACCCGGTCTCGGCGACAAGATCTACAAGGACGCGGCTTTCGTCGCCTTTTTCGATGCCCTGCCGGTACCGCTGAGCGAGGACGGCAGCGCCGTGGCCGAACCGCTCGCGGCGGTCAAGCCCGGCGACGCCCGGGCCGACTGGCAGATCGACTCGATCACCGGCGCGACGATTTCCTCACGCGCGGTGGCCCGGATCATCGCCGATGCCAATGCCCGCTGGGTGCCGACGATCCACGCGCAGCACGCGGCGCTGAAGGAGCTGAGCGGCGATGGCTGAACTGGACCCGCGCGCACCCGCGGACGAATTTCTCAAGGGTCTGTGGCGCGACAACCCGGTGTTCGTGCAGGTGCTGGGCATGTGCCCGGTGCTCGCGGTCAGCAATTCGGCGATCAACGCCCTGACCATGGGCCTGGCGACGACCTTCGTGCTGACCCTGTCGAGCCTGCTGGTGTCGACCCTGCGCCGTTTCATTCCCAGGGAAGTGCGCATCGCCAGCTACATCCTGATCATCGCCACCTTCGTCACCGTCGTCGACTACCTGATCCAGGCGATCAGCCTGGAACTGCACGCGGCGCTCGGCGCGTTCATTTCGCTGATCGTCGCCAATTGCCTGATCCTCGGCCGCGCGGAGGCATTCGCGTCGCGCAACACGCCGGTACGGGCGGTGATCGACGGCCTCGGCATGGGCGCCGGCTTCACGCTGGCCCTGCTCTGCCTCGGCGGCGTGCGCGAGATTCTCGGCAACGGCTCCCTGTTCGGTGTCGACCTGTTCGGCCCGAGCTTCCAGCCCTGGATCGTGATGATCCTGCCTGGCGGCGGCTTCTTCACGCTCGGCATCTGGCTGCTGCTGATCACCCTGCTGAGCCGGCGCCGCGAGCGTGCCGGGCTGGCCACGGAGCTGCGCGGATGACCGACCAGTCCCTCGCCTCGATCTTTCTCAGCGCCAGCCTGGTGAACAACTTCGTGCTGGCCTACTTCCTCGGCATCTGTCCATTCCTCGGCGTATCGACCAAGGTGGCGACAGCGGCGCGGATGGGCGGCGCGGTGACCTTCGTCATGCTGATCAGCTCACTGTGCGCCTACGGCATCCACCACGCCCTGCAGGCGCTCGGCGCACCCTACCTGCAGCTGCTGTCGTTCATCGTCGTCATTGCCTCGACGGTGCAGCTTGTCGAGATGCTGATCAAGAAGTTCAGCCCGGCCCTGTTCCGCGCCCTGGGCATCTTCCTGCCCCTGATCACGACCAACTGCGCGATCCTCGCCCTGGCCCTGTTCCAGACCAGCAAGGGCTACGACCTGCTCGAATGCGTCGTCTACGCCTTCGGCGCCGGGGTCGGCTTCACGCTGGCCCTGGTGATGATGGCCGGAATCCGCGAAAAGCTGGAACTGGCGAGCCTGCCGGACCTGGCCACCGGCACGGCGATCAGCCTGTTCGTCGCCGGCATTCTGTCGCTCGGTTTCATGGGCTTCGCGGGGCTCGGCGCATGAGCCTGCTCGACCACCTGGTCATCGTTCTGGTGGCGGCGCCGCTGCTGGCGCTGCTGCTGTTGTTCAATACCCGCAACCGGGACGTCACGGCGCGGCGCGCCGCGGCCTGCGAGCGCGGCCACTGCGCCTGCCGTGCCGCCTATGACGCGATGTCCGATCGAACTCCGCAGGAGGAGACACCACGATGAGACTCGAAGACTACGACACCGGAACCCGCTACTCCGCCACGGTGCTCGGCAGCGACCGCCTGACACCCGAGAACGCGGTCGAAGTGCGCGAACTCCTGCTCCGGCTCGATGTGCAGGATTTCCACGCCAGGGCCGGACAAAGCGTCGGCGTGATCGTCGACGGCAGCCCGGAACTGGGCAACCGCCATCATTTCCGTCTGTACACACTGGCCGAGGAGCCGATCGCCGACGCCGACGGTCACCCCCAGGTCAAACTGTGCGTGCGGCGCTGCAACTACCTGGACGAGTACAGCGGCGAAGAGTACCGCGGCGTCGCCTCGAACTTCCTCTGCGACCTGCGCCCCGGCGACACGCTGACGATGAACGGACCGTTCGGCCTGCCGTTCGCGCTGCCCGGATCACCGGATTCGGACCTGCTGCTGATCAGCATGGGGACCGGCATCGCACCGTTCCGCGCCTTCATCAACCGCCTGTACGGCGAGCAGCCGGAACGCTCCGGACGGGTGTGGCTGTTTCACGGCGCCATGAGCGGCCTGGAACTGCTGTACATGAACGACGAGCGCGACGATTTCACCAATTACTACGACCGCAACACCTTCAATGCCTTCAAGGCCCTGAGTCCACGGCCGCACTGGGCCGACCCGATCGCCATGGACTACGCCATCGAGCAGCGCGCCGAGGAGATCTGGAGCATGCTGCAGCAGGACAGCAGCTACGTGTACCTGGCCGGCAAGGCCGACCTGCTGCACAACCTCGACGCGCAGTTCGCGGGCCTCGCCGGTGATCCGGAGCGCTGGCAGCAGCACAAGCAGGCGATGATCGACGCCGGGCGCTGGACCGAACTGCTCTACTGAGGCCGCGGCGGGACGACGGCCCGTCCCGCCGCGCCGGCAGCCGACCTCAACGGCCGCTGGCCGCCGCCGGCACAGCGTGTACCATGGGCAGCCTGCCAGACTGTCGGAGCTGCCCGTGACACGAATTCTGCCACTGGTCGTCCTGCTCTCCCTGCTGTGGCCTGCTACGGGTGGCGCATCGGAGCTGGAACGATTTCTCGAAGGCGTCCGCAGGACAACCCTGCCCAACGGCCTGACCCTGATCACCCGTGAGAGCCCCGGCAGTGGCGTCGTCGCGATCAACACCTACGTCAAGGCCGGCTACTTCCACGAGCCGGACGACGTCGCCGGCATGGCACACCTGTTCGAGCACATGTTCTTCAAGGGCTCGAAGAAGTTTCCCGGACCCGAACAGATCGCCCAGGAACTGTCCGCGGTCGGTGGGCGCACCAACGCCGGCACCATTTACGATTACACCAGCTACTACTTCGTGGTGCCCAGGGAAGGTTTCCAGCGCGCCGTGGAAATACAGGCCGACGCGGTCATCAACCCGCTGTTCGATCCGGAACAGCTGCGCAAGGAAGCCGAAGTCGTCATCGAGGAGTCGAACCGCAAGCTCGACAATCCGTCCGCGGTCTCTTTCGAGCGCATGCTGGCGACGCAGTTCACCGAACACCGCATCCGCCGCTGGCGCATCGGTTCGAACGAGGTCCTGCGCAATATTGACCGCGACGACCTGATCGCCTTCTTCGAGACCCTGTACCGGCCCGAGAACATGATCGTGTCGATCGCCGGCGACGTGTCCCACGAGGCTGCCTACGAGCAGGCGCTGGCGACTTTCGGCAAGCTGGCGCGCGGCCGGCTCGACAAGCGGCGCGGACCGCGCGAACCGCCGCAGGAGGCGTTTCGCTTCGGCCGATCGACGGCGGACATCAAGCAGGGCTACTCGGTATACGGCTGGCCGACGGTGGCCGAGGGCGACGACGACGAGCTCGCCCTGGACCTGCTGGCGACGATCCTCGGCGGCGGCCGTTCGTCGCGGCTGTTCGTCGACGTCGTCGGTCCGGATGCGGCGAGCACCGCGAGCGCCTTTCACATGACCTACGAGGACGTCGGCGTGCTCGCCGTGCAGGCGTCCTTCGACGAGGCCAACCGGGCGGAGGTGGAAAGGCAAATCCTGCGCGAGGTCGAGCGGATGAAGCGCTTCGGCCCGACGTCCTACGAGCTGCAGCTGGC
>CAZOUC010000146.1:4330-6450 GCA_964582825.1 uncultured Enterobacteriaceae bacterium
CAGGCGTCCTTCGACGAGCCCCGGCGCGATGCCGTCGACCGAGGCGTGCTCCGCCAGATCGAGCGCCTGCGTGCCCACGGTCCCACGGAATTCGAACTGCAGCTGGCCAAGAACGCCGTCGAGTCGGGCATCGTGTTCGCACTCGAAGATGCGCTCGGCCAGGCGACCACGCTGGCGGCGTTCGAGGCCGACTACGGGGTCGAGAACCTGCCCGCCCGCCTCGATGCACTGAATGCGCTGAAGCCGGCAGACATCCAGCGGGTCGCGCAGCGCCACCTGCGGCCCGAGCGCCTGACCCTGTACCACTACGCGCCCGAGGGCAGCGCCGCACTGGACCGCGAAGCGGCCTGGACGATGGTTCGCGAGGCCTACGCGCAGACCGCTGCCGAACCGCAGCCGACCTCGCTGCCGGCCCTGCCCCGGCCAATGCCCCTGGCCGGTTCAGACGGGTCGCTGCAACGCTTCGAGCTGGATGGCGGCCTGACGCTGATCGTCAAACAACGTGCCGACGCACCATCGGTATCGACGGCGGTGCTGTTCCCGGGCGGGCGCATCGACGAATCGTCCCGCAACGCCGGCATCACGCAACTGATGACGCGTTCCCTGCGGCGCGGCACGGCCAGCCGCAGCGGCGTGGACATCGATCGCGAGATCGAATTCCTCGGTACGCAATTCGGGGTCGAGGTCGCCGGCGACTATTTCGGGCTGAGCTTCGACATCCTCAGCAAGAACCACCGCGCCGGGCTGGCCCTGCTCGCCGACGTCCTGCTTGCGCCCACGTTTCCCGAAGATGGCGTCGAGGACGAGCGCTTCCAGCAGCTGGCCGACATCAAGCGCTCCTACGACTCGTCGACACAGCGGCCGTTCCGCCTGGCTTTCGAGGCCCTGTTCGGCAGCCACCCCTATGCCCTGCCCGCCGACGGCTACGCCACCTCGATCGCGACACTGGACGCGGCGGCGCTGCGCGACTGGTGGTCGCAGCGGGTCGTTGCCGACGGCGCGCTGGTCGTCGTCGTCGGCAACGTGGACGCCAAAGCGGTACGGGAGGCGGTCGCCGCCGAGTTCGCCCGGCTGCCTCGGCGCGAGCGGACACGGCAGGCGTTGCCGCCACCGCCCCCGCCGCCGGCGCGGCTCGACCTGGTCGAGTACCGGGACCGGCGCCAGTCGGCGATCGTCTACGCCTTTCCGACGCCGCCCCGTACCCACGAGGACTGGCCGGCGCTGCGCCTGCTCGGCAATGTCACCTCCGGTCTGGCCGGCACCTTCTTCGCCGAGTTGCGCGGACGACGCTCGCTCGCCTACACCGTGTTCGCGACCGAGTACTCGTTCGCCGACGCGGGCAGCTTCGTCGCCTACATGGCCAGCGATGCCGACAAGGAAGCCGAGGCCCGTGCCGCGCTGCTCGCGGAAATCCGCCGCCTCGACGAAGACGGCTTCGACGCCGCTGGCCTGAGCCGCGCCCAGACCTACTTTTTCGGCTCGACCCGTATCGGCCTGCAGCGCAACGCCGCGCAGGCGGCGGACCTGGCGCGCAACTGGTTCATGGGCGTGCCGCTGGATCACACGCAACAGACCATCGACGCGGTGCAGGCGCTGTCGCTGGAGCAGATGCGGGAAATCGCCGGCCGCTACTTCGAGGGCGAGCGCTTCGTCAGCGCGATGGTGCGTGGGCGTGCCGGCGACTGATCACCGGACCGCGTGCTGCTTTGCGGACGGTCATTGCCAACAGGACCCGGAAAGGTGATGCTGGGTTCGAAGTGACCGACCGTTTCCGAACAGCATCGGAGGGTTTGATAATGCCCACGCATAAAGCAAGACCGGCCCTGGCCGCACTGCTCGCAGCATCCCTGTGTCTGGTCGTCGCGCCGGCGCTGGCTCAGAAAGGCATGGGTGACGAGCAGGGCATCGCCCGCAGCGGCGATCGGCCGGAACTGCAGCAGGTCGCCGGCACGGTGACCGGGATCGATGTCGGCGCCTGCGAGGCCAGCACCGGACGCAGCATGACCGGCGCGCACCTGGTCCTGGACTCGGAAGGCGAACGCCTCGAACTGCATCTGGGACCGCTGTCGGCCGTCGACCACGTGCTCGAGCAGACGCCCGTCGGCACCCCGCTGACGGCG
>CAZOUC010000147.1:0-6447 GCA_964582825.1 uncultured Enterobacteriaceae bacterium
ACGGTCGCCGCCGGGGACACGCTGTTCTCGATCGCCTGGGTCTACGGCAAGGACTGGCGGCGCCTGGCGGCGCTGAACGGCTTGCCGGCTCCATACACGATCCGCGTCGGCCAGCGGATCCGCCTGGAAGGCGAGCCGCCACCACCGAACAGACGGCGGCCTGCCGCGGTGGCGAAGGCGCCACCGGCAGCGCCGGCGCCGGCAACGCCGCAACGGCCCGACAGCGGCCCGTGGCAGTGGCCGGCGGACGGCCGGGTCACGCGCGGCTTCTCGGCCGGCGCGCAGCCACACAAGGGCCTGGACTTTGCTGGCGCCGCCGGTGCCGCGGTACGGGCCGCGAAAGACGGCACGGTGGTGTATGCGGGCGAGGGCATCCGCGGCTACGGCAAGCTGCTGATCGTTCGCCACAGCGAGGACTACCTGAGTGCTTACGCACATAACCGGCGGCTGTTGGTTGCCGAGGGCACCGAGGTTCGGGCCGGACAGCAGATCGCCGAGTTCGGCAGTACCGGCACGGACTCGGTGAAATTGCACTTCGAAGTGCGCAGAAAGGGGAAACCGGTTGACCCGCGTTCGGTCCTGCCGGCTCGTTAACGATAACAACAGACGCCACCGCCAGCTAGCGACAAGAGGAAGAGTCGATGGGACTGCAAGCCAAGGTCGAGTACGACGAGGACGATCCGATCGCCGCGGCCGAAGCCGGCTACGAGGACGAGGATCTGGACCAGGACGAGTCGGACGAGGAGGAGAGTTTTCCACCACGTTCGAAGACCTACGTGCAGAAAACGCTGGATGCGACCCAGCTGTACCTCAACGAGATCGGGTTTTCCCCGCTGCTCACCGCGGACGAGGAAAAGCACTACGCGCGGCTCGCCCTGAAGGGTGACGAAGCCGGCCGGCGGCGCATGATCGAGAGCAACCTGCGCCTGGTGGTGAAAATCTCCCGCCGCTACCTCAATCGTGGCCTGTCGCTGCTGGACCTGATCGAAGAGGGCAATCTCGGCCTGATCCGTGCGGTGGAGAAGTTCGACCCGGAGCGCGGTTTCCGTTTCTCGACCTACGCGACTTGGTGGATCCGCCAGACCATCGAGCGCGCGATCATGAACCAGACGCGTACCATCCGCCTGCCGATCCACGTCGTCAAGGAACTCAACGTCTACCTGCGCGCGGCCCGTGAACTGACCCAGAAGCTCGACCACGAACCCTCCGCCGAGGAGATCGCCGCGGCCCTCGACAAGCCGGTGGAAGACGTCAAGCGCATGCTCGGCCTCAACGAGCGCGTGCAGTCGGCGGATACGCCGCTCGGTTACGACTCGGACAAGAGCCTGCTCGACACCATCCCGGACCAGCAGGTGTCGGATCCCGCGGAACTGCTGCAGGACGAGGACATGCGCGCCAGCATCGGCGCCTGGCTCGAAGAGCTGAGCGAAAAGCAGCGTGAAGTGATCGCGCGGCGCTTCGGTCTGCGCGGATACGAGAGCAGTACCCTGGAGGAGGTCGGTCGCGAAATCGGCCTGACCCGGGAGCGTGTCCGGCAGATCCAGGTCGAGGCGCTGCGCCGCCTGCGGGAGATTCTCGAGCGCCAGGGACTCGGCGGCGACAGCGTGTTCAGCTGAACCGGAGCGCGACCTGCGTGCCCGAGGTGCGCACCACGCGCATGCGGCAGTAGGCACGGCCGGCGTCACTGTCTGACAGGACGCCGTGAATCTGCACTTCGACCACCCTGCCGGGGCGCAGGCGCGGACCGCGATACTCGTCGATCAGCACACCGGTCTCGGAAATGTCCACCGATTCGGCCAGGTAGTCGCAGCGCTTTCCGCTGACAGCGACCTTCAGCCGGACCTGCACGCGTTCGGCAGTACGGCGGTTGTCGTCCGGGGCCTTGACCGGGGGCTGGCGGGCTTCGACCTCGCCGTGGGCCCAGTCGAGGCTGGTGACATCGGCACGCATGGTTTGATTCCCTCGTTTTCGACCTTGCGTCCCGAAAGCATCGTCCTCAACACGGGCCGGTGCCAGTACCGGCACCGGAAACCGTGACGCGCGTCACAGGAATCAGCCCGCCGTAGCGCTGATGCGCTCGTGGTGAATCTCGGCGGCGATGAACGCGGTCATGTTGAAGATGCCGCGCGAGGTCACCGACGGGATCACGACGTGCGCGGGTCTGCTGAGCCCGGTCAGGAACGGGCCGATCAGCAGGGCGTCGGTCAGTGAACGGATCAGTCCGAGGGCGATGTTCGCCGCGTCGAGGTTCGGGAATACCAGCAGGTTGGCGCTGCCGTGAAAGCCGGCGTGCTGGAAGATCATCTGGCGCAAGGTCTCGTTCATCGCGGTAAACGCGTGCATCTCGCCGTCGAGTTCGACGTCCGGATGCCGTTCGCGCAGGCGCTCGGCAGCCTTGTTCATCTTCACGGCCGACGGGGCGCGCGAGGAACCGAAGTTCGAGTGCGAGAGCAGGGCGACCTTCGGGTGACAGCCGAAGGCCCGCACCACCTCGATGCTCGCCTCGGTGGTCGCGACGACCTGGTCGACGGACGGGTCGACATTGAGAAAGCAGTCGCTGAGAAACAGCGGACCTGACGGCAGCAGCAGAGCGCAAACCGATGACAGGCGCTGGTCCGGCGCACTGCCCAGGGTGTCCTTGAGGACGCGCAGGTTCTGGTCGAACCGGCCGACCTTGCCGCAAATCAGTCCGTCCGCCTCGCCGCGGTCGACCAGCACGGCAGCCAGCGCCGTCGCATTGGTGCGCATCTGGGTGCGGGCATCGGCCACCGGCACGCCGCGCCGACCGACGAGGCGGTGGTAGTGCTCCCAGTATTCGGCCCGGCGATCCAGCTCGGTCGGGTCCACGATCTCGAGGTCCTGACCGACTGCCAGGTCCATGCCGAGCTGGTCCATCTGCGCGAGGATTTCGGCCTTACGGCCGATCAGCACCGGCGTGGCGAAGCCCTCGTCGACGACCGACTTGACGGCCAGCAGTACGTCCTGGTTCTCGCCTTCGGCGTAGACGATCCGCGCCGGGTGCTTGCGCCCGACGTCGATGAACGGCTGCATGAACAGGCCGGCGCGGTTGACGAACTCGGACAGCCGCAGCCGGTAGGCCTCGAGGTCCTCGATCGGGCGGGTGGCGACGCCGCTCTCCATGGCGGCCTTGACCACGGCGACCGGTACGTCCTCGATCAGACGCGGGTCGAAGGGCTTGGGTATCAGGTATTCCGGTCCGAAGCGCAAGGCCTCGCCGGCGTAGGCCTGGGCGACTTCGTTGGGAATCTCCTTCTCGGCCAGACCGGCGATCGCCTTGACGCAGGCGGCCTTCATGGCGTCGTTGATCGTGGTCGCGCCGCAGTCCAGCGCGCCGCGGAAGATGAACGGAAAGCACAGGACGTTGTTGACCTGGTTCGGGTAGTCCGACCGGCCGGTCGCCAGGATCGCATCCGGGCGCACCGCCAGGGCTTCCTCCGGCATGATTTCCGGTACCGGATTGGCCATCGCCAGAATCAGCGGGCGCTCCGCCATCGATCTGACCGCGTCCTGCGACAGCACGCCGGGGCCCGACAGGCCCATGAAGATGTCCGCGCCGGCGCAGGCTTCGTCGAGGGTACGCAGGTCCGTTTCGCGTGCGTAGCGTTGCTTGTACGGGTTCATGCCGTCGACCCGGCCGGCGTAGATGACGCCGCGGCGGTCGATCAGCGTGACCTTTTCCTTGTCGAGTCCCATGCTGACCAGCAGGTCGACGCAGGCGATGCTGGCGGCGCCGCTGCCGGACACCACCAGGTTCACGTCCTCGATCTTCTTGTCGACGATCTTCAGCCCGTTGTAGACGGCGGCGGCGGCGACGATGGCGGTGCCGTGCTGGTCGTCGTGAAACACCGGAATGTGCATGCGCTCACGCAGGCGCTCCTCGACCTGGAAACACTCCGGCGCCTTGATGTCCTCGAGGTTGATGCCGCCGAAGGTCGGCTCGAGCGCGGCGATGATGTCGACCAGCCGGTCCACGTCCTGTTCGTCGATCTCGATGTCGAACACGTCGATGTTGGCGAACTTCTTGAACAGCACCGCCTTGCCTTCCATGACCGGCTTGCCGGCCAGCGGTCCGATGTCGCCGAGGCCGAGCACTGCAGTGCCGTTGGTGACGACCCCGACGAGATTGCCGCGCGAGGTCACGGCCGCCGCCTTGGAGGGATCCTCGGCGATCAGTTCGCAGGCGTAGGCGACGCCCGGCGAATAGGCGCGCGACAGGTCGCGCTTGTTGGCCAGCGGCTTGGTCGGCACGATCGCCAGTTTTCCGGGCGTCGGTTCGGTGTGGTAGCGGATCGCGCTTTCGCGGAATGAGTCGTCCATGGTGTCGGCCCGGGCGCTGTCTGGCAGGAGCCGCATTATATGCACGTTCGTTGCGTGCCGGTGCCGCGCGTTGACAGGGCTGCCGGCGCTTCGATATTTTTTCCAAGACCCGACGACGAACAACAACAATCCGCGGGTTTGCGACGCGACATGCACGATCCTGCCAGCCAGGCTCGCCACCCATCCGACCGCCGGCAGCGGGCGCCGTTGCCGCCGCCGTGGAGTGCCCGGTGCTGATGCGTGCGTCCATTCGTCGCACGGCACTGGCCATGACCCTGCTGCCGCTGCTGCTGCTGGCCCTCGCGCTCGGCACTTACTTCATCGGCCTGCGCCTGGTCGACGCCCGTCAGGCTATCGAACGCGATGCCCAAACCGGTGCCGCCTACCTGGCCGAGGTCGGTCGCTTCCCGGTCCTGGTCGGTGATCGCGACGCGCTCACGGGCCTTGCCCGGGCGGGACTGGAAACCGTGCGGGATGCCACGGCAGTGCTTTACGCCGAACCCGACGGACGCGTGCTGGCTTACGCCGGCGATCCGACCGAGCGCGAGCTGCTGCTCGGTTGCGCGTCGGCGCCGATCGAGTGCCGGTCCCGCCATGAGCGTCACGTCGCCGCGGTGGCCATCGCCGGCGAGCCTGCAGCTGCGACCGGGCTGCCCCCGGCGAGCGAAGTACAGCCCGCCGCTCCGGTCGGCCGTGTACTGGTTGCTGTCGACCTGCAGCCGCTGCAGGCGCTCGAGGCGACAATGGTCGGCAACGGCGTGGTGATCAGCGCCGTCGCCGCGGTGTTGGCGATGGTGCTTGCAAGCCTGTTCGCCCGCCGCCTGGTACGCCCCATCGATGGCCTGTCGCGGGTCGTGAGCCGAATCCAGGACGGTGAGTGGCACGCGCGCACCCAGCCCTGCGGCAGCGGCGAGTTGCGCGATCTCGAAGAAGGGGTCAACGCCATGGCGCGACGCGTGCAAAGCGCCGGCGAGACGATGCAGCGCCGCGTGAGCGAAGCGACCGCCGACCTGTCCCGTACCCTGCAGGACCTCGAGCGACAGAACCAGGCCCTGCAGCGTGCCCGCGCCAGCGCCGAGGCCGCCAACCGGGCCAAGGACCTGTTCCTGGCACGCATGAGCCACGAACTGCGCACGCCCCTGGCCTCGGTGGTCGGCTTCGCTCGCCTGCTCGGCGAGGAGCACGACGAGGCGCGGCGCCGCCATTACCACGAACAGATCGAGCGGGGTGCGGCGCTGCTGACCGCGACGATCGACGACATCCTGCACGTGGTCAAACTGCAGACCGACTCACTGCGTCTCGAGCGGGTCGAGTTCGACCTGCGGTCCTGTCTGGAGGACGCGGTGCTGATGCACGCCCCGGCGGCGCGCGCGAAGGGTCTGCAGCTCGACGCCCTGGTGTCCGCCAGGGTCCCGTCGCGGGTCTGGGGCGACCCGGTGCGTCTCGCGCAGATCGTCAACAACCTGCTGGGAAATGCCATCAAGTTCACCGAGCGCGGCGGCGTTCAGCTCGAAGCCGCCTACCGCGACGGTGCGAGCGTTGCCGGCACCCTGGAACTGCGCATCAGCGACACCGGCATCGGTATCGAGGGCAACGACGTCGAGCAGCTGTTCGAGCCGTTCACGCAGGCCGATGACAGCACCACGCGGCAGTTCGGCGGCAGCGGGCTGGGCCTGTCGATCTGCCGGCGCCTGGCCCGGCTCATGGGCGGCGACATCGAATTGCGCAGCCTGGCCGGGGAGGGCACCGAAGCACGCGTGATCCTGGCGCTCGAACGGGCGGTGCCGGCACCCGAGCCGAGTCCCGCGAGCCCGCCGGCCTCAGCCTCTGGCTGGTCGGTCTGAATCCGATCTGCAATGCCGCCATTGCGGAATATCTCAAGCCCTGGCGGCCGCGCCTGGTGCCGATCAGTGTGAGCGCCGCCCGCACGGCCGAGCCGCGCCCGGACCTGATCGTAACCGTGGAGGCGGGTGGAGACTGGCGCGTTCTCGCCGAGCGCTGGAAGGTCCCCGTGCTGCTGTTGACCACGCAGGTGACCGAGGCGGATCCGTCTGCCGCGGCGCTCGCCGTCGTCGAACGACCGCTGCGCCGCCGCGAGCTGGGCGAGCG
>CAZOUC010000148.1:0-6405 GCA_964582825.1 uncultured Enterobacteriaceae bacterium
CGGCCGCAACACGATCGGCGGTGCGATCAACATACATACCCGCCGACCCTCGGTGGACGACGCCCGGTCGAGCCTGCGCCTGCGCATCGGCAGCGATCGGCTGCGCTCGCTCACCGCCCAGCGCGACCTGGTGCTCGGCGACCGCACCGCCGCATCGCTGGCGGGCAACTGGACCGGCCGCGACGGCTACGTGGCGCGCCCGCTGGCCGGCAACCGGACCGGCGATCGCGACCGCCTTACACTGCGCGGCGCCCTGCACTGGGCCTCCGACGACGCGTTCAGTCTCTACGCGACGGCCGACCTCAGCCGGATCGACGAGAACGGCGCGCCGATCGTGTCCGGCGGCCTGAACGACCGGCAGGCCTTCGCGACCTTCGGCAACGCGGTGCTGGACAGCTGCGGCGCCGTCACCGTCAATCCGAGCTTCGACGCCACACCGACCGGCGGTCCGCCGACCCTGCCGCCACCCGGCACCGGCGTCGGCGCCACGCCCGGCTGCTTCGGCGCCGGCGACGCGGACCCGCCCTTCGTGTCCGGCGGTACCTTCCCGGTGCGTTCCGATCTCGACATCGCCGGCGCCACCGTCGAGCTGCGCTGGCGGCCGCGCACCGGCTGGGAGGGCAAGTCGATCTCGGCGGCGCGCAGCATGGACATGGCGTCGTCCCGCGACGGCGACAACACGCCGGCGAACGTGTTCGCGACCCAGGACAGTTACCGCCACGAGCAGTTGAGCCAGGAGTTCCAGCTGCACCACCTGAGCTCGGACGCGCGGCGCTCGACTCTGCTGGGCTTCTACCTGTTCGCCGAGCGTGGCGCCAACCTGGTCGACCTGACCCTGCCGACCGGCGCCATCCAGAGCGGCGGCGCTTACGACAACCGCTCCCAGGCCCTGTTCTTCCAGACCAGCTTCGCGTTGACCGACGCCTTCAACCTGGCGGTCGGCGGTCGCTACACGCGCGACCGCAAGGCCTTTCACCCCGACCAGGTCGTCCTCGGTGACGCCTCCGACGGCCCGGTCTCCGACCTGTTTCCGCCCACCTGGCCGCTGCTGGAAGGCTTCTACCTGGCGCCGACCGGCCCGCTGGCCGCCGGGACGCGCATCGTTCGCGACGAGCGCTCCACGGTCGCGTTCAGTAACGGCGACCTGCACCTGAATCTCTCCTACGCGCTGAGCGCCGAGGTCCTCACCTACCTGAGCTACTCGACGGGCTACAAGAGCGGCGGCTTCGACCAGCGCTTCGTCGGCCCGACGCCTGACGGCCTGCCGAGCACCTACGGCCCCGAGTACGTGCGCACCGTCGAAGCGGGCTGGAAATCCGACCTGCTCGACGGCCGCCTGCGCGTCAACGCCGCGCTGTTCCACGCCGAGTACGACGAACTGCAGATCATCGTGCGCGAGTCGTTCAACCCGCTGACCTTCAATGCCGGGGAGGCGCGGGTGCGCGGCGGCGAGCTCGAGCTGACCTGGGTGCCGCGCCCGGCCTGGCAGTTCAACGCGGCACTGGGCATGCTCGATGCCGGTTACCGCAGCGTGAGCCCCGCAGCCGCGGCTTCCGGCGTGACGCTCGACAAGGACCTCGTCAAGGCGCCGCCCTGGAGCGCCAGCCTGGGCGCGGCATGGCGCCGCGGCCTCGGCACGCTCGGTACCGCCACCGCCCGGGTCGACTGGTCCTGGCACGACCGGCAGTACAACGACGCCGTCAACAGCGAGCGCACAGGGCAAGCCGCCTACGGCCTGCTGCAGGCCTCCCTGAGTCTGGCCAGCCACGACGCGAGCTGGCAGCTGATGCTGGCAGGTCGCAATCTCACCGACGAACGCTACCTGGTCGCCGGCGCCTCCGCGTTCGACACGGCCGCTGCCTACGTCGAACGGGTCTACGGTCGGCCCCGCGAGTGGTCGCTGAGCCTCGAACGACGATTCTGAGCCCGGCACGCGAGCCGCTTGATCCATATCAACGGCCCCCGGAAACACGCTCTGATGCAGGCCGGGCGACGCTTACAATCGAAGCCAGTGTGAATCAGAGCGGTTCCAATCCGCTGGCCGGAGACAGCCCGCGCAGTCGATGACGATCCTGGTAGCCGTAGGCGCCATTGGCGGCCTGACTTTCCTGCTGGCAACGATCCTGGTCATTGCCAACCGGTACCTGCGCGTGTTCGAGGACCCGCGCATCGACGCCGTCGAGGGCATGCTGCCCGGTGTCAACTGCGGCGCCTGCGGATTCCCGGGCTGTCGACCCTTCGCCGAAGCCCTGGTGTCGGGCCAGGCCCAGCCCGGGGGCTGCACCGTCAGCGACGACGCCGGCCGGGCCCGCATCGCCGGCTTTCTCGGCGTCGACGTCGGTGCCACCGCACGACGCGTCGCGCGCCTGGCCTGTGCCGGCGGCGACAACGTCGCCCGGATGCGGGCGCACTACGTCGGCCAGGAATCCTGTCGCGCCGCGCAGCAGGTCGCCGGCGGCGGCAAAGGCTGCTTCTGGGGCTGCATCGGCCTCGCCGACTGCGAGCGCGCCTGTGACTTCGACGCGATCACGATGGACCGCCACGGACTGCCCGTCGTCGACGAGGACCTGTGCACCGCCTGTGGCGACTGCGTCGACGTCTGCCCGCGGGACCTGTTCTCGATCCACCCGGTCGATGACCGCCTGTGGGTCGCGTGCAGGAACCCGCAGCGCGGCGACGCCCTGCTCGAGGTCTGCGAGGTCGCCTGCACCGCCTGCGGCCGCTGCGAAAAGGATGCACCGGCGGGCCTGGTGCGCATCGAGAACGGTCTGCCGGTGGTCGACTACAGCCGGCCGCAGCGCCGCGAACCGATCGAGCGCTGTCCGACCGGCGCCATCGTCTGGCTCGACCCGGACGACGGTGTCGTGTACGGCGCCGCCAGCCCGAGCTTTCACCGTCAGTCACCCGTCCGCGACGTCGCGACCTGAGCGCCGTCACCACGAACGCCAACTGGAGCCGAAACCGTGAACAAATCGCCCAGCAAGACCGTACGCTTTCCCGGCACCCGCGCCGCGATGGACGGCAACACGGCCGTCATTCACTGCGAGCGCGAAGCCTCCGACGGCGCCGGCGCCTACCCGATCACACCGTCGACGCAGATGGGCGAGTACTGGGCCGAGGCGGCCGCCAAGGGCCACATCAACATCTCCGGCAGGCCGCTGATCTTTATCGAACCGGAAGGCGAGCACGCCGCGGCGGCGGTCACCGCCGGTCTGTCGATGGCGGGCCTGCGCGCGGCCAACTTCTCGTCCGGACAGGGCATTGCCTACATGCACGAGTCGCTGTACGCGGCGGTCGGCAAGCGCCTGACTTACGTGCTCAACATCGGCGCCCGGGCGATGACCAAGGCCTCGCTGAACGTGCACGCCGGTCACGACGACTACCACTGCGTCGACGACACCGGATTCTTCCAGGTGTTCGCGGCCAATGCCCAGCAGGCGGCAGACCTCAACATCATCGCGCACCGCATCGCCGAACTGGCGCTGACCCCGGGCATCGTCGCCCAGGACGGTTTCCTGACCACGCACCTTATCGAGTCGGTGATGATCCCGGAACGGGAGCTGATTGCCGAGTACCTCGGTCGCCCCGACGACCTGATCGACTGCCCGACCGCGGCACAGCGCCTCGTCTACGGTGCGAAGCGGCGCCGCATCCCCGAACTGTGGGACGTCGACAATCCGATGATGGCCGGCACCGTGCAGAACCAGGACGCCTACATGCAGAGCGTCGCCGCCCAGCGCCCGTATTTCTTCGACCACGTCGGCGAACTCGCCGAGCAGGCTTTCCGCGAGTTCGAGGAACTGACCGGCCGCCACTACGCACCGGTACTGCCGTACCGCTGCGACGACGCCGACTACCTGATCGTCGGCCAGGGCAGCATGACGATCAGCGCCGAGGCCGTCGCCGATTACCTGCGCGAGACCCGCAAGATCAAGGTCGGCGTGGTCAATCTGATGATGTTCCGGCCGTTTCCGGGCGCCGTGCTCGCCGAACTGTTCAGGGGCCGCAAGGGCGTGGCGGTGCTCGAACGCCTCGACCAGCCGCGCCGGCGTCAGTGGCCGCCCGCCGAGCAGGCGCCCCTGATGCGCGAGATCCGCGCCGCGGTCGGCAAGGCGGTCGAGAACGGCCAGCAGCCGAAGAATCCGCCCTGGCCCGGATTCCCGGTCTACCGGGACTTCAGGGACCTGCCGCCGCTGTACTCCGGATCCTTCGGTCTCGGCAGCCGCGACCTGCAGCCCGAGGGTCTGATCGCCGCCATCGAGAACATGCTGCCCGAGGGCGGCCACCAGAAGCGCTACTACCTGTCGATCGACTTCCTGCACCCGCAGCCCGCGACACCCAAGCAGACCCTGCACCAGGAGTCGATCGAGGCGGTGTACCCACAGGTGCGCAAGCTGGCCCTGCGCGGCAGCGAAAACCCGAACCTGATGCCGCCGGGCTGCATCACGGTGCGTTTCCACTCGATCGGTGGCTGGGGAATGATCACCACCGGCAAGAACATGGCGCTGATCCTGTTCGACCTGCTCGGCTACCACATCAAGGCCAACCCGAAGTACGGCTCCGAGAAAAAGGGTCAGCCGACGACCTTCTACCTGGCCGCGGCACCCGAACCGATCCGCGTCAACTGCGAGTTCTACCACGTCGACGTCGTGCTCTCGCCGGATCCCAACGTACTCAAGCACACCAACGCGCTGGCCGGACTGCGCGACGGCGGTGTGTTCATCCTGCAAAGTGATCTCGGCTCGCCGGAGGCCGTCTGGGGACAGATCCCCGAGCATTACCAGAAGCAGATCGTCGAACGCGACATCCGCGTGTACTACGTCGACGCGTTCCAGATCGCCCGTGACGAGGCCACCGACCCGGACCTGCAGCTGCGCATGCAGGGCATCGCTTTCCAGGGCGCGTTCTTCGCCGCCTCGCCGGTCATGGAACAGACCGGGCTCGACGGAGACACCCTGCTGAAGGCGATCCGCAGCCAGCTCGAATACAAGTTCGGGGCCAAGGGCGCGCGCGTCGTCGAGGACAACATCCGCGTCGTGCGCCGCGGCTTCGACGAGGTCCGCGAGATCACCGCCAAGGACGTCGGCGTGCAGCAGGTGCAGGTCGGTGCAGCGGCCGCCGGCGGGGAGATGCCGATCGTGGTCCGCGATCTGCCGCAGAGCCGCTCCGCCAACAGCGACATTCACCGCTTCTGGGAGCAGACCGGCAGCCTGTACGCACGCGGCGCGGTCAACGACAACCTGGCCGACCCGTTCATGGGCATGGGCATCATGCCGGCGAGCAGCGCGATGTTCCGCGACATGACCGGCATCCGCTTCCAGCACCCGAAATGGATCGCCGAGAACTGTACGGCCTGCGGCGACTGCTACACGGTGTGTCCCGACACCGCGATCCCGGGCCTGGTCAACGAGGTCGGCGAGGTGTTCGACACCCTCGTCAAGCGCCTGCGCAAGAACGGCACGGCCCTCGAGCATCTGCCGGGCGCCGTGCGGCGCCTCGAGCCGGCCTTCCGTCGCAAGCTGGCCGATGCACCGGCCACCGCGCAGGTGCGTCCACTGCTCGAGGAAGCGATCGACGAGCAACTCGCCGGCCACGCCGATGCCCAGGCCCTGCGTGCCGAGTACGACGCGATGCTGGCCGAACTCGAGGGTTTCGACTTCGCCCTCAGCCGACCCTACTTCGGCCTGCCCGAGAAAAAGCAGTCGGGCAGCGGCGGTCTGCTGAGCATTACCGTCAACCCGTACACCTGCAAGGGCTGCATGGAGTGCGTCGCGGTGTGCAACGACAACGCCCTCGAAGCCGTCATGCAGACCCCGGACACGATCGCCGAACTGCGCCGCGGCTGGGATTTCTGGCGCGACCTGCCGACCACGCCGCAGAAGTACATCCGCGTCGACGACCTCGAGGAAGGCATCGGCGCCCTGGAGACGATCCTGCTCGACAAGGAGGTCTACACGGCGCTGTCCAGCGGCGACGGCGCCTGCCTCGGCTGCTCCGAGAAGACCGTCATGCACCTGTTCGTGGCCACGGTGGTCGCCCTCATGCAGCCGCGCGTGGCCAGGCATCTCAAGGCACTGGAGAAGCTCATCGCCGATCTCGAGCAACACCTGCGCCTCAAGCTCATCGACGAGATCGACGTCGCCGACACAGGCACCTTCACCCGCGCCCTGGCGGCAGCCCGCGGCGGTGACCTGACGCTGGCGGCGCTCGCGCAGCGGGCGGAAACCGAGGGGGAGGACCTGCCCATCGATCAGGCCTGGCTGGCCCGGGTCACGGCCCTCCTCGACGGCCTCAAGGATCTGCTCTGGCGCTACCGCGAAGGCCCCACGGGCCGGGGCCGCGTCGCCATGGGCATGCTCAACGCCACCGGCTGCTCGTCGGTGTGGGGCTCCACCTGGCCCTTCA
>CAZOUC010000149.1:0-3788 GCA_964582825.1 uncultured Enterobacteriaceae bacterium
GGGGAACTGACCCGCCTGGAAACCGCCCGCGCGGTCCGCGGTCAGGCGCACATCAACCGCGTCGAACGACGCGCCAAGGCGGACGGCGAGCTGACCGGTCGGGAATTCGTGCGCATCCAGCACAAGCAGAACCAGGCCAGCCGGCAGATCTTCCGCAACAAGCACGACGGACGCAACCGCCACTGAGCGGTCGCCGAGAGAGCCGGGCGGGACCTGGTCCCGCCCGGGTCCTTTCGCTTACTCGAACTCGTAGCCGAAGCGGATCCCGAAGGTCTGCGGGCGACGTGGGCCGAAGAAGTGTGACGGCACGACGCCGCCGTTGTTGTTCATGCCGTCCCAGGTGAACTCGTCCGTGAGGTTCTCGACGTAGGCCGTCACCGACCAGGCGTCGGCCGACTCGTAGCCGACGCGCAGTGCCAGCTCGGTGTAGGCGTCGATCTTCGTTTCCTCGAGGTTTT
Organism: uncultured Enterobacteriaceae bacterium; assembly: GCA_964582825.1. Taxonomy (GTDB): domain Bacteria; phylum Pseudomonadota; class Gammaproteobacteria; order Pseudomonadales; family UBA5518; genus CAZOUC01. The sequence goes on from CAZOUC010000149.1 coordinate 459, forward strand.
CCCAGCCGCCGCCGCGCTCCGACTCGTAAGACGCTTCCAGGCTGGCGACCAGCTCGCCGCCCTGCAGCGGGTAGTTGAAGTTCAGCACCGCCGCCCCGGTCCAGTCCGGCGCCCAGAACAGCTTGCGTCCTTCGCAGCCGTTCGGGTCGTCGAGCCCGCAGATGTCCTGGATTTCGCGCGCCTCGGTGTCCAGGTAGGACAGCCCCAGGTACAGGTCCAGGTAGTCACCGAGCACGGCGTTCAGGGTGCCCTCGATACCCTGACCGTCGACCTCACCGACGTTGCGGACGATCGACGCGCCGCTCAGTTCGTTGAAGGTCACCACCTGCAGGCCCTGGTACTCGAACATGAAGGCGTTGAGGGTGAGCTGGGCGAGGCCATCGAACAGTTCGTTCTTGTAGCCGAATTCCCAGGACTCGACGGTCTCCGGGTCGAAGGCGTTGGGCGTGAACCCGTCGGCCGGCGTGATCTCGGTATTGCCGAGCGCCGCCTCGCCGGCCGGGTTGTCCGCCAGGTTGAAGCTGCCGAAACCGCCGGCCTTGTAGCCCTCGGTGTAACTGGCGTAGACCATCGCGTCGTCGCTGAGGTGGTAACGCAGCAGGGCCCGGGACGTCAACTCGTCCCAGCTTTTTTTGTCACGAATGAAGCCGTCGGTCGAGAAACCCCAGAACCAGTACGCGCCGAGATCGCCGGCGGGCGTTGGCACACTGGTGGCGAAGTCCTTCTCGTCCTCGGTGTAGCGCAGGCCGAGCGAGGCCTCCAGGCGCTCGGTGACCTGATAGCTCAGGTCGACGTAGGCGGCCCAGCCGGAATACTCGCCGACGATCCGCCCGGTCTCGGTGTGCAGACCGTTCGGCGAGGGCGTGAACGCGTAACCGTAGTAGTCGTACAGGTCGGTACAGCCGGTGAAGTTGATCGCGTAGTAGTAGTATCCGTAGTACTGGCAGAGCGCGTCCTCGCCGTTCTGGCTGAGGAAGTTGGCGTCGATCTCTTCCTTGTAGTACGAGGCGCCGGCGTACCAGGACAGCGGACCGTCCGCCTGCGAGGTCAGGCGCAGTTCCTGCTGGAAGTAGTCGCCGGTCTGGTCCTGCTGGTAGTCGCTGAGCACGACCGGGGTGCCGTCGTAGTCCTCGGTATAGAAGTAGTCGTGGTCCTTGTAGCCGGTGTTCGAGCTCAGCATCGCCCAGCCGAGGTCGTAGTCGACGCGCATGCCGAAGGTGAAGATCGTCGAGTCGTCGGCGTCGCCGGTGGTCCGGTCGACGTCGGCGTCGCGGCGGTCACCGCGCACGTTGATCGGCCCGAGCGCAGCGGTCAGCGTGTCCCAGATGTCACCCTGCGTGATCGCGCGGTACACCGAGCCCGACTGCTCGCGGTCCTCGTATTCGACGAAGGTGTTGACCGTCAGCGCCTCGGTCTCGAAGGTGCCGGACCAGCGCAATGCCCACTTGTCGTGCTCGATCAGGTCCTCGCCGTCGAAGCGATTGTCGACGAAGCCGTCTTCGGTCGAGTAGTAGCCGGCCAGGCGCATCGCGAACTGGTCATTGACCGGCAGGTTGACGGCCCCTTCGGTGACGAAGCGGCCGCGCTCGGCGACATCGAGCTCGATGAAGCCGTCGTTGCTGCCGATCTCGGCCTTGCGCGTGTGCACGCTGAACGCGCCGCCGATCGAGTTACGGCCGAACAGGAAGCCCTGCGGACCACGCAACACCTCGGAGCGCTCCATGTCGTACAGGCTGGTCACGACGACACCGTTGCGGCCCTCGTAAAGATCGTTCTTGAAAAAGGCCGCGGACGGGTCGCCGCCGACGCCGAAGTCCTGTGTACGGATTCCGCGTACGCTGATGGCGTCGATGAAACTGTCCTGGCTGTTGCCGGATACGCCCGGCGTGAACGACACCAGGTCCTTGACGTCGTTGAGGTTCGCCGATTGGGTGAATTCGCCGGACAGGGCCGTAATCGCCAGCGGCACGTCCATTACCGATTCTTCGCGCTTGGTCGCGGTGACCACGACCTCCTCGAGCTGCAGTTCGGCCAGCGCCGGAGCCGCCAGGGAGCCGGCGGTCATCGCGCCGGTGACGGCGACCGCCAGGCGCTTGCGGCGCAGGCCGCTCGTTGCAGGAACACGTGAAGCGTCACGCGGAAATCGGGTCATCTGTTTCTCCTCGCAAAGGGGTCTGCAGGCCTGCACACGGTCTTTGCTGCCGCGCTGGCCAATCGACTAAGCGTAGGGATCAACGCCCGCTTGTTCAAGCGTTTCCAGCATCGGCTGCAATTGTTGCGAATATCGCCGCCAGCGCCCCACCGAGCGAGTGTGCGCCGGCTCGCGCACCTGGGCTGCGCTCGCGGTCGCCACAGCGCCGGACTGGCGGTGGAACTCGAGGCAGGCGTCCTCCCAGGGCAGCTCCAGGAAGTCGAGCAGGGCGCGCGCATGCGGTTCGAGGTCGGCAACGGTGGCCTCGTAGGAGATGTCGAAGAAACGGCCCGGGAAGCGCCGCCGCCAGGTCGCCATCAGCTGACGGTAGCGGGCGTGGTTGCGCGCGGTCTCGCGCTGGTCGTAGCTGTGCAGGTAGGCGTCCGCGAACAGCTGCTTGAAGCTGGCGAAGCAGGCGTCCATCGGGTTGCGCGTCAGGTGCACGATCTTCGCGTTCGGCAGCGCCGCCAGGATCAGCGGCAGCATCAGGAAGTTCTGCGGCAGCTTGTCGACGAAACGCGGCGTGTCGCCCTGCAGCTTGCGGGTGGTCTCGAGATACATCGTGCCGACCCGGCGCGGATCGAGATCGCCGGCCTTCTCGAACAGCGCGGCACTGAAACGCTTCGGGTCCTCGTGCCCGCTCAGGCGCCGCAGGGCGAGGCCGAACTGCTGCAGTTCACCAGCCGAATGCACCATCGTGTGACTGCTGATGATGCGCTCGATCAGGGTCGTGCCGGTGCGCGGCTGGCCCAGCACGAAAACCGGCGCCCGGCTGTCGTGGCCCGGCCCCCGGCCGCGCAGCCAGTCGGTGTCGTAGATTCGCTCGAGCGCCACATACATGGCGATTTCCGCCTGCTCGTCGTACTCGACGGTACGGCGCCGGGCGCGTGCGCCACGCGCGAAGGCCGCGAAGGCATCGTCCCAGCGCTCGAGGTCCTCGAGCTCCTTGCCGAGTGCGTAGGCCAGGAATGCTTCGGCGCGCGGGGCAAGGCGCGGTCGCCCGAGCAGCGCCTGCAGTTCGCGCACGTGCGAGTCGTCGCGCGCGCGCCGCGCCGTGGCCAGCTGGAAGTGCGCCTGGGGGTGCTCCGGACTCAGGTCCAGCACCCGCAGGTAGACGCGTTCCGCCGCGGCGGTGTCGC
>CAZOUC010000149.1:3798-4109 GCA_964582825.1 uncultured Enterobacteriaceae bacterium
GTTGGCGGAATTGACCAGGAACGGCAGGTGCTCCGGCTGCTTCGCCAGCGCGGCCTGGTAGCACTCGCGCGCCCGGTCGTAGTTGCCCATCAGCGAGTGCACGGTGCCGAGCAGGTCGAGCACCTGCGGGTCTTCGATCGGGTGCTTTTCCGCCTCGACGACGGCTGCGTCGGCCCGGTTGACCTGCCCGTCGGTCATGAACAGTTTGGCGAGGTGTACCCAGGCAGCGGCGTGGTCGGGCTGCAGACGCGTCACCGAGCCGAAGGCCTGGATCGCGGTCTTGCGTTCCTTGAGCTCGAGCGCGACGAGTC
>CAZOUC010000149.1:4119-6279 GCA_964582825.1 uncultured Enterobacteriaceae bacterium
AGTCCGACCAGAAAGTGTGCCGGCACCAGGTCCTGCTGCTGCGCCAGCGCGCGCCGGCAGCAGTCGGCGGCGCGCTGCGGATCGCCGCGCGCCAGGGCATCGAAACCGTCGCGCAGCAGGCGTTGCAGCCTGCCGTCGACCGGCACGCCGGTCACAGCCGGACTCGAGGGAGAGTTGCCCGCAGACATCGGGCGAGTATATCGACTGCCCGCCGGGGCGCCCAGCGCCCGAGCTCAGAACAGCAAGGGCCGGCGCAGACGCGCTTCGGCGTTGCCGGAAGCGAGCAGCAGCGCCGCGTCGGGCGGCGCCGCGAGACCGGCGAGCTCGCGCAGCATCGAGTGTCCGGCCAGAGCGGGTATCGCCCGGTGCAGCTCGGTCTCCAGGGTCACGAGGGTTTCGAGGCGCCGGCACAGGGTCTCCGCCCGGGCCTCGATCTCGTCGCCACGAGCTTCCAGAGCAGCCTCGCGCTCTGCGGTCAGCCGCTCGGCGCGCGCCTCCAGAGACTTGCCGCCCGTCAATGCCGCGAGCGTCGCGCGCCAGCCGAGCTGCCAGCCGGCCTCGAGGGCCGCCGCCTCGATCTTGCGCTCGAGGTCCTCGTCGAACACCTCGTCGATCTGGTCGATTCCACCGGGGCCGAGACGGTACACGGCATCCTGTGGACTGAGCTCCGCCAGCGCCTGGCGCCGCGCCTCCTGCAGTACGGCCCCCAGCGCCAACTCGTCGGCGCCGAGAATCGCCATCGCCAGTTGCACGCCGCCGGCCGCCAGTTCGACCGCCTCGACGATGATCAGGACCGTCTCCTGGCTCGCCGCGTACAACTCGCCGTGATAGCGCCACAGCAGGCTGCGCTGCGCGTCATCGAGCGTTACCGCTTCGCCGGCAACGACGAGGCCCGCCTCGGCGTCGAAGCGGAACTGCTCGGCACCGTCGACGCTGCGAAAAACCTGCAGCGACTCCGGGCCGATCTGGTAGCGCTGGTCGATCTCCACGCCGCAGTCCTGCGAGTCGATCTGGATTTCGGCGTGGGCGGCCGCGCAGCAGAGCAGCGCGAGCAGGCTGAACAGGGTTTGGCGCATGATGTCCGTCCTCCGGAATTGACCGTTCGTCTGTAAGACGCGGCGCGGGCCGCCTTGGATTCGGCCGCCTCGACGGGCCGATCCTCAGAGGTAGGCGTCGTACTCGACGGCCGGGATGTGGCCGATCAGTTCGTCGAGCTCCTGTCGCTTGCACAGTGCGAAGATGCGCTGGAATTCCTCGCCGAGATAGCGGGCGACGAACGCCGACCGCTCGAAGCGGTCGAGGGCCTGCGGCCAGAAGCGCGGCAGGTCCGCAGGGACCTGTTCGTACGCGTCACCGACCACCGGCGACGGCGGGTCGAGGCTGTCTTCGATGCCGGCCAGCGCGCCCGCCAGCAGGGCCGCCAGCACCAGGTAGGGATTCGCGTCGGCGCCGGGCACGCGGTGCTCGATGCGCCGCGCGGCCGGCGCACCGCCGGGAATACGCAGCGCCGTGGTGCGGTTGTCGTAGCCCCAGGCCGCCGCCATCGGCGCGTGGCTGCCGGGCCGGAAGCGCCGGTAGGCGTTCTGGTTGGGCGCGAACAGGGCCATGCAGTCGGCCATCGAGGCCAGGCAGCCGGCAACGGCCTGTCGCAGCCGCTCCGATCCGTCCTCGCCGTTGTCGTCGAACACGTTACGACCCTGCTCGTCGACCAGGCTGCAGTGGACGTGCATGCCGCTGCCGGCGTACTCGGGAAACGGTTTCGCCATGAACGACGCGAACTTGCCGTGACTGCGTGCAACGTCCCGTACGACCCTCTTGAGCATCAGCGCCTGGTCGGCGGCGTGCAGGGCGTCTGCCTGGTGGTACAGGTTGATCTCGAACTGCGACGGTGCCGACTCGGTGATCAGGGTATCGATCGGCAGGTGCTGTGCCAGCGACGCATCGCGGATCGCGTGCATCAGGTCCTCGGCTTCGGTCATCGCCTCGATGCCGTAGGTCTGCCCGCCGATCGGGGCGCGGTCGCCCGGACCGGGAAACCCGTGGCGGGGTGAACCGTCGACGTTGCGCTCGGTATCGAACAGCCAGAATTCGAGCTCGAAGGCGACCACCGGGCGCAGCCCCAGGGCCACCAGCAGTGGAGCCACCACCGCAACAGGAGCC
>CAZOUC010000150.1:0-6278 GCA_964582825.1 uncultured Enterobacteriaceae bacterium
ACCCCCGCGTCGCTGCCGAAATCCGCGACACCGGTGACAACGCCGTGGCTTTCTGTCGGATCGTCGTGCAGCGCGGCGTTCAGCATGCGCTGCGGCCTGCCTGCAAACGCTGTGTTCCGGGGCGGTTGCTGCATGCGGGCTATCGGCCAGAAGACGAGTTCATGACGCGAGAGTGTAGGCACCGGGTGCACAAGGCGGATGAGTGGGATTACCCGCGACGCTTGAGTAGATCTACTCAGGCTGGCCGCCGTGAGCTGCTGACGGTGGGGTTACCACGGCGGCGCACGGCGTATACTGCCGGTAGGACCCGGGACGGGGCGGCAGGTCAGCGCGACCCGCTGTGTCAGGACAACAGGACAGGGCTGCTGCGTTCATGTCGCAGGGCATCGTCTACATCGTCGATGACGACGAACAGATTCGAGAGCTGCTGAGCGAGATGGTGCTGTCGATCGGCGCCGAAGCCCGGTGCTACGTCGACGCCGCGGAATTCCTGCGTGGCTACCGGCGCGAGCAGGCGCGTGAGTGTCTGCTGTGTGACCTGCGCATGCCGGTCATGAGCGGCATGCAGCTGCACCGGCATCTGGCCGAAGCCGGGGCGACCATCCCGGTGATTTTCATGACCGGCTACGCCGACGTGGAGGTCGCGGTCGAGGCGATGAAGCGCGGCGCGTTCGACTTCATTCAGAAGCCGTTTGCGGCGCAGGCGCATCTGGAGCGCATCCAGGAGGCGCTGGATCTCAGCGAACAGCTTTTCGAGCAGAACCGTCGCGAGTCGACGATCGCCGCCCGCATCGCCTGCCTGACGCCTCAGCAGCGCCGGGTCGCCGACCTCGTCGTCGCCGGCCACAGCAGCCCCGAGATCGCCGCAGTTCTTGGTTTGAGCCGCAGGACCGTCGAGAACCACCGTGCCCAGGTCATGAACCGTCTGCACGTCCGTTCCACGGCGGAACTGATTCGCCTGCTGCTTGACCCCGATTCCGAGACCGCGCCGCCCTGACGGCACCCTGCGCTCAGAAGCGGTGGCTCAGCCGCAGGCCGATGCTCTGCGGCTCCACCAGGAAGCGGACCCGCTCCGGTGCCGGCTCCCGGGCGCCGGCGCGATCGAAGCCATAGCGCTTGTTACCGTTGCTCTCGAACAGGTTTTGGGCGAACAACTGCACGCTGCTGCGCGGTGAGAAGGCGTACTCGAGCAGCGCGTTGACGTGAAACTCGCCGTCGTAGACGTCTTCCTGCGCCACCCTGTCGAGGGCCGTGAAGAACTCGTCGGTGGCGGCCGGCGTGCCCTCGACCGCGTCGCGCAAGCCGGTCAGGCCGTCGCGGGCGCCGTTCATCGCGCCGAGCCAGCGGGCGTCGACGTGCAGGGTCAGGCGATCGTCGAGTCGCAGGTTTGCGAACGCCTTCAGTGACCGGTCGCGCCAGTTGTTCAGTGCGTTTCCCGCACCGCGCTGCACTGCGCCGCCGGTGCCGCGGATGGGCAGGCGGTAATCGGCGTAGCTGACGCTGCTGCTGGACAGCTGCGCGTCGAGCTCCCAGTCCTGCTGTTCGACCCAGGAGAAGCTGGCACCAATGCGTCCCCGCTCCCACTCGTAGCGCAGTTCGGCTTCCAGGCCGTTGACGCGCAGCCGGCCGATACGGCGGTGCGTGTTGTCCGCGCTCTGGTAGGCGATCACGTCGCCGCGATTGTGGAACAGGGACAGATCCAGGCCCAGGCGCGTGCTCGGCTGCGAGGAGTAGCGCAGTTCGAGCGTCTCTAGGTCCTCCGGCGTGTTGTCGAGACCGTTGCGGTCGTTGGCCAGCATCTGGCTGCTGGTGTTCATGCGCGAGGCGCGCTGAGCGGTCAGTCGCAGCACGTGCCCGTCGCGCAGTGACCAGATCCATGCCGCTCGCGGCGAAAGGATGGTGTCCGAGTAGGTGCTGTGGTCAGCACGCCCGGACAGCAGCAGCTTGTGGCGAACGCTTGCCGACAGTTCCGATTCGAAGAACAGCGAGGTCGTGGTCGTACTCCAGCCGCTGCCGACGTACAGCGCCGGCCAGCGCGGCGCCAGGCGGTCGGCGCTGTTGCGGTTGACGTAGTTGGGGTCGTCGGGTCCGATCGGGTGCAGGGCCAGCGAATCGGGGCCGTTGATGATCTCGCCCGAATCGCCGTGACGCATTTCGCGCCGGCCGTCGTCCCAGCCCGGTCCGTAGCGGTCGTAACCCCACTCGGCACCGAGCGCCAGATGTACGCCGGGTGAGGCCTGCCAGCGCAGCAGCGCGTGGGTCAGCACCTCGTGCTCGGCGAAGCGCACCTGATAGTTGAGCGGGGAATCGCGCTCGGGTACGAAGGCGCGGCTCTTGCGGCGCAGGTAGTCGTAGGAATCGAAACTGATGCGGGCCTGCAGACTGGCGGTGTCGCTCAGGACCCGTTCGTGCTCCAGGCTCGTCGCGATCTGGCGGCTGCGCGAGCCTTCCTGGTTGACCAGTCGGCCGTCGAACTCGGTCTTGGTCTCGTCGCTGAACCAGTGCGAACCCTGCTGCGTGTAGCGGCTCCACCAGCGCCAGCCTTCCGCCAGAGCCAGATCCAGGTGCAGCTTGACCTGCGGGTCTCCGTTGTAGTCGCCGAAATAGTCGAGCGCCTCGCTGTCCGGGCGGAAGTCGGCCCCGACGTAGCCGACGCTGTTGTCCTCCTCGACCTGGAAGCTGCGGGCCGTCTGGCCCTCGGTGTCCACCAGGCTGGCGTGAGCGAACAGGTCGACTCCGCCCCAGCTGCCGCCGTGGCTGATGGCGAGTGAGCGCGAGTCGTACTCGCTGACGACGCCCGCGCGCACCGTGGTGCCGTCGAACTGGCCGGGCCTGCGCGTGGTAATGCTGATCACGCCGCCGACGGCACCGGGTCCGTAGGTGACGGCGCCGGGACCCCGGACGATGTCGACGCGCTCGATGTCCGACAGGTCCCACATCTCGAGCTCCGAACTGGCACCGGCAAAGGACTTGTTGTTCAAGACGCGGCCGTTCACCAGCAGCAGGTATTTGTAGTTGCGCGCGGCGATGACGCCGCGCACGCCCAGCAAGGGGCCTGTCTCCTGGTTCATCCAGATGGCACCGGGGACGTAGATCTCGATCAGGTCGTAGAGATTCCGGGCCGGTGTCAGGCGCAGGTCCTCGGCGCTGATCGTGGTGATCGCCGTCGGTGACTCGAGCCGTGTCAGCCTGGACAGGGAGCCGGGCTGGTAAACCTCGAGCTCCAGCAGCTCCTCGAGCGGCATGTCGCGATAGGGCTTGGCATGCTCGGTAGACCCGAGGGCCGGCGCAACCCCGATACAGAGCAGACACAACGCGGCCGCGAGGCGGCGGCTGTGGCGTGGGACGAGGGTCAGGTACGTGGTCGTTTCCATCAGTGATGCCTGTTGGCTGACAGTGTATTCATGACATTGCGGGTCAGTTCCATGACGTCGAAGGGTTTTTCAACCAGTTCGCCGACGCCCAGGTCCTTGCAGTTGTGTCGATTGACGACATTGCTGTGGCCGCTCAGCAGCAGCGTCGGCAGGTCGGGTCGTTCCCGGCGCAGCAGGCGAATCAGTTCCAGTCCTGTCATCTTCGGCATGTTCTGGTCGGTGATCAGCATGTCGATCGGCGCATCGATCGAACGGACGAAGTCCCGCGCCAGCAGTGGGTCGTTGAACGGGTAGACCCGGCAGCCCTGGTCCCGCAGCACCTCGGTCAGCATTTCGGTCAGGCTCTGTTCGTCGTCGACGATCACGACCGACGGGGCGCCGTCCGCGAGCCGGGGCCGGCGTCCGGCAGCCGGCAGGGCAGGCGTGGCGTCGGCGGATTGCTGCCGGGTCGCGACGCGCCACCAGGCGCGGAACACGCTGCCGCCGCCCGGCGCCGATTCCACGCCGATGTGGCCGCCGTGCTCGTGGACCCGGCCATGGACCACGACGAGACCGAGGCCCGTGCCCCGGTCCGATTCCTTGGTGGTGAAGAACGGCAGGAACAGCCGATCGAGGTCGTCGGCTGCGATGCCCGGGCCGTCGTCGCGGACCTCGAGTTCCACGAACGTCCCGCTGAACGGCTCGTGGCATGAGCTGCAGGTGGCCGCCAGTCGGTCACGCAGCGACAGGCTTACGTCGATCCGGCCCCGGCCGCCGAGCGCGTCGCGGGCATTGAGCGCCAGGTTGGACAGCACCTGCTGCAGGTGCACCGGGTCGCAGTGCACGGGCGGCTGCACGCGATCGAGGTGGGTCGTCAGGCTGATTCCCGCCGGCAGGGTCGCCTTGAGCATCTGCACCACGTCGAGCACGTGTGGTTCGAGCACCAGGGTCCCGCCGGAACGGCCCTGCCCACGCGCGTACGCCAGCATGTTCGCGACGAGGTCGCGGCCGCGTTCGCCGCTGCGCTCGATGTGGTTCAGGTAGTGGACGACCTTGTCCGGCAACTCGTCCCGGTACCGCTGCAGGGCCATCGAGCTGTAGCCGAGTATGCTTGCCAGGATGTTGTTGAAATCGTGGGCGATGCCGCCGGTGAGCTGACCGATCGCCTGCATTTTCTGCGCCTGCTGGAGCTGGCCGGTGATGCGCTCGCGCTCCTGTTCAGCCGTCTTGCGCTCGGTGATGTCCTCGGAGATGCCCAGCAGGTAGCGGGGCGTGCCGTCGCTGCCGTGAACCACGACCTTGCGTGAGTGGACGATGCGGCGCCCCGACGGCGTGTCGACGACGTGCTCGGGAATGTCGAGCACGCCATCGCCGGCCAGCGCCCGGCGGTCCTGGGCCACGAGGATTTCCGCCTGCGCCGTGTCGAAGATCTCTAAGTCGGTGCGGCCGATCACCCGTTCGCGGCTCAGGCCGCTCATGCGCTCGGCGGTGCGGTTGAAACGCACGTAGCGCAGTTCCGTGGCGTCCTTGGCGTACAGCACCAGCGGCATCAACTCCAGTATCGCGTTGAGCTCCTGTTCGTTCCGGCGCAGGGCTTCGTGGGCACTTGCCAGCTCGTCGAACGCCGCTGCGCGGGCGCGGTCGTGGTCCTGGATGCGGTCGAGCATGACGTTGAAGGCGCGATACAGGCTGCCGATTTCGTCCTCGGCCGGCGGCGGTACCCGCTCGGAAAAGTCTGCCCTCCCGGAGATGCGCCGCGCCGTATCCGTGAGTCTGAGGATCGGTTCCGACACGATCCGCTGCAGTCGCAGCGAGAGCAGGAACGATACCAGCAGCACCATCAGCAGCAGCAGGGCCAGTACCAGCAGCCGCTGCAGGCCATCGCGCCAGAGCTCCGCCGTGGACACCTGCAGGTGCAAGGTCCCGATTCGGTCGCCCTCGTGAACGATCGGTTCGGCAACGAACAGGCTGTCGTCGCCGAACACGGCCGCGGCATCGCGGGCGATACCCGGCTGCAGCGGAACGTCGGGCCGCAGGCGCGCGAATACCTCGCCCTCGGCGTCGAGGATGAAGGCCTGTTCGACCACCGCCCTGCTGCGCAGGAAGCCAAGACTCTGTTCGGCTGCTTCAGGGTAGCCGAACACCAGGTCGACACTGCTGTAATCCGCGGCCGTGCGGGCGATCTGGCGGGCGGTGTCGACCAGGGCGCCGCGCGCCTCGCGCCACTCCAGGATGCCGTTGACCAGGAAGCCCAGCGAGCTGGCCACCGCGCTGACGACAAAAATGATGGCGATCAGCCGCTGCCGCAGCGTCAGACGATCGGTGAACAGACGGCGCAGCCCGTTCATCGCCGGATTACCGCGAGCTTGAGCAGGCGCGAACTGGCCTTCAGACCGGCCGCGTCCAGGGCATCGGGATTGATCTCGAAGCGCAGGCGTGGACCGTCCCGGAACAGGTTGATCGCCGCGCCGGCCTCGGCAAGTCCTGGACTGTTGCCGACGATCAGCACCGGCTCTTCCCGAAGCACAGCGCGCAGCGGCGCCAGGCGCCCGCTCTGTGTGGTCGGCAAAAACACGACCTCGCAACCGCTGGCGTCCTCGACGCGGTCCAGGTAGACGGCCTCGATCTCACGGCCGTCGACGCGGTAATCCGCGGTCAGGCGCTCGAGCACCGACTGCACCGGGTCTCGTCCCAGCACGCAGATCTGCAGCACCGGGCGGTCAGCGGTGAGCGCGGGCCACTGGACGAATTCGGTAAAGCGGAGCAGGTACGCCGCCTTCACCTCGTCGTCGACCGAAGCGGCGGCCACGAAGGCTGCCGGCAGGTACAGGACCAGGCCGTACGCGAGCGCCCGTAGGGCCGGCAGGCAGCGGGTCGCATCCGGCCGCGCCGGCGGCGCGGTCGGATGCGTCATGGGGCCATCCG
>CAZOUC010000151.1:0-6235 GCA_964582825.1 uncultured Enterobacteriaceae bacterium
CTTCTCGACGTTGAGGATCTTGCCCTTGAGCGGCAGGATTGCCTGGTAGCGACGGCTGCGGCCCTGCTTGGCGGAACCGCCGGCGGAGTCGCCCTCGACCAGGAACAGCTCGGAGTGCGCCGGGTCCTTTTCTTGGCAGTCGGCGAGTTTGCCGGGCAGGCCGGCGATGTCCAGGGCGCCCTTGCGACGGGTCATTTCGCGCGCCTTGCGCGCCGCCTCGCGGGCGCGGGCGGCGTCGATCATCTTGCCGACGATCGATTTCGCTTCCGTCGGGTTTTCCAGCAGGTAGTCGCCGAACTGCTCGCCCATCGCCTGTTCGACGGCGGTCTTGACCTCGGAGCTGACCAGCTTGTCCTTGGTCTGCGAGGAGAACTTGGGGTCAGGCACCTTGACCGAGACGATCGCGGTCAGGCCCTCGCGCGCGTCTTCGCCGCTGGTGTTGACCTTGGCCTTCTGCGCCAGGCCCTCGCGCTCGATGTACTGGTTCAGAGAGCGCGTCAGCGCGGCGCGGAAGCCGGCCAGGTGGGTGCCGCCGTCGCGCTGCGGGATGTTGTTGGTGTAGCAGAGCAGGTTTTCCTGGTAGCCGTCGTTCCACTGCAGCGCCACCTCGATGCCGATACCGTGGTTCTCGGTCTGGAAGTAGAACGTCTTGTTGATGGTGTTCTTGTTCTTGTTCAGGTAGTCGACGAAGGCGGCCAGGCCGCCGTCGTACTTGTAGGTCTGCGACTCGCCGCTGCGCTCGTCGCGCAGCACGATCTCGACGCCGCTGTTCAGGAAGGCCAGCTCGCGCAGGCGCTTGGCCAGCAGGTCGAAGTGGAAGCAGATATTGGTGAAGGTTTCGGGTGAGGGCTCGAAGTAGACCTCGGTGCCGGTGGCGTCCGTCTCGCCGACCACGCGCAGCGGCTGTTCCGGCACGCCGTGGCGGTAGACCTGCTCGTGCACCTGGCCGTCGCGGCGGATCGTCAGTTTGAGCTCGGAGGAGAGCGCGTTGACCACCGAGACGCCGACGCCGTGCAGGCCTCCGGAGACCTTGTAGGTGTTGTCGTCGAATTTCCCGCCGGCGTGCAGCACGGTCATGATGACCTCGGCGGCGGAGACCCCTTCCTCGTGCATCTCGGTCGGCACGCCGCGGCCGTTGTCCGAGACGGTGACGGATTCGTTCGGGTGGATGGTGACGTAGACCGTGGAACAGTAGCCGGCCAAGGCCTCGTCGATCGAGTTGTCGACCAGTTCGAACACCATGTGGTGCAGGCCGGTGCCGTCGTCTGTATCGCCGATGTACATACCCGGACGTTTGCGTACCGCGTCCAGGCCCTTCAGGACCTTGATGCTCGACGAGTCGTAATGGTGTTCTTCGCTCATTCTGTCTTCCGCTGTATCGATCAGGCGGGCTGGATCCGCCCCTGTTCCACGTGGAACGTCATGCGTTCGTCGGCCGCCACACCCCGCCAGCAGGGTTCCAGGTCGCGGGCGTCGACGCAGGTCACCAGGACCTGGGCGTGCTGGGCCAGCATCGCGTCGCACAGGACCTGGCGGTGGTGCGCGTCCAGTTCCGCAGGCAGGTCGTCCACGAGGTACACGCTCTGCTTGCCGCCGTCGTCTCCAAGCAGGCGGCCCTGCGCCAGCATCAGCGCGATCACCACCAGCTTCTGCTGACCCCGCGACAGGACGTCCGCGGCGTTGACCCCTGCGACCCGCAGTTTCAGGTCGGCGCGCTGCGGGCCCACGCCTGTGAAGCCGCGCTTGCGGTCGCTCTCCTGCGCCCGCTGCAGCGCCTCCGCCAGCCCGACACCGGCCTCCCAACCTCTCGCGTAGCGCAGATCGACCGCAAAGGCAGCCTGCACCTCATTCAGGGTCGCCTGAAAAACGGGTTCGAAGCGTTCGAACCAGGCGCGGCGCATGCCGTCGAGGGTTTCACCGGCTTGTGTCAGGCGGGCGTCCCAGGCGGCGAGTTCCGAAACCGCCATTTTACCATGCCGGAGCAGCATATTGCGCTGTTTCAGGGCGCGCTGGGTGGCGAGCCAGGCGGGGTGAAACGCGTGTTCCACGTGGAACACGCCCCAGTCCATAAACTGCCGCCGCCCTCGCGGGCCGCCGGCCACCAGCTCGAAACTGCTCGAGTGGATGCTCAACACCGGCAGGTGCTCCGCGAGGCGGGCGCTGGAATGGACGCGGTTGCCCTGCACCTGGGCCTCGAGTTTGCCGTCCCGGGGTCGGCGAATGCCCATCGGGATCTGGCGCTCGCCGTCGCCGACGACGCCAAACACGGTGCAGTCCGGTTCGCCGTGGGTGATCAGGGTCTCGGTGCGGTTGGTGCGGAAACTGCGGCCGGACGCGAGCAGGGCGATCGACTCGAGCAGGGACGTTTTGCCGCTGCCGTTGATGCCGGCGAAGACGTTGATGCGCCGCAACGCGAGGTCCGCGTGGCGGATGTTGCGCACGTTGTGGGCGCGCAGCTTCAGGAGTCGCACGGGGGCAGGGCCGGCGCGCCGGCCATCAGGATACGGTCCCGGGGCGCGGCGTCTCGATCAGAGCCGCATCGGCATGACGACGTACAGGGCGTCGCCGCCGTCAGGCTCCTCCAGCAGCGCACTGCTGCTCGAGTCGCCGAGGGACAGTTTCACACCGTCGCCGTCGATGGCGTTGAGCACGTCGACCAGGTAGCTGACGTTGAAGCCGATCTCGAGCCCGTCGCCGCTGTACTCGACGCTGACCGTTTCCTCGGCTTCTTCCTGCTCCGGGTTGTTGGCGAGGATGCGCATGGCGCCCTCGGACAGCATCAGGCGCACGCCGCGGTACTTCTCATTGGACAGGATCGCGGCCCGCATCAGGCCGTCCTTGAGCTCGCTCCGTTCGGCGTTGACGATCTTGGTCGCGCCGCGCGGGATGACGCGGTCGTAATCCGGAAACTTGCCGTCGACGAGCTTGGACGTGAAGGTGAAGTCCCGGGTCTGGGCGCGGAAGTGATTGCTGCCGAGCACCACGCGCACGGTTTCGTCTTCCTGCTGCAGCAGGCGCTGGAGTTCGAGCACGCCCTTGCGCGGCAGGATCACCTGCATCGGCGTGCTGGCGCCGAAGTCGCCCTCGGCCGTGCATAGCGCCAGGCGGTGGCCATCGGTGGCGACGGTTCGCAGATGCTTGCCGTCGACCTCGAACAGCATGCCGTTGAGGTAGTAGCGCACGTCCTGCTGCGCCATCGAGAACGCGGTGCGCTCGATCAGGCGACGCAGCTTGCCCTGCGCGATCGACAGCTCGGTGGCGCCGGGGCCTTCCTCGACGCTCGGAAACTCGCTGGCCGGCAGGGTGCTCAGGGAAAAGCGGCTGCGGCCGCTGCGCAGCAGCACCCGTTCTTCCTCGATGGAAAACTCGATGTCGGCGCCGTCGGGCAGCGACTTGCAGATGTCGGCGAGCTTGCGGGCGGGCAGGGTGATCTCGGCGCTCTCGGCCGCGCCGAGCAGCGGCACCTGGCCGATCAGCTCGACCTCCAGATCCGTGCCCGTCAGCGCCAGCCGGTCGCCGTCGATCGACAGCAGCACGTTGGAGAGGATCGGCAGGGTCTGGCGCCGTTCCACGACGCCGGCCACCAGGTTGAGCGGCTTGAGCAGCGCATCCCGGGCTACGGAAAACTTCATTGCAGGCTCCCCAATGCAGGCAAGGGTCAGTCGTGCAGTTTGCCGTCAGGTCGACAGCGACCGCAACAGGTTCTTGTAATCTTCGCGGATATCCGGGTCCGTTTCCTTCAGGTCGCGTATTTTCCGGCAGGCGTGCAGCACGGTGGTGTGGTCACGACCGCCGAAACCCTCGCCGATTTCCGGCAGGCTGTGGTGGGTCAGCTCCTTGGCGAGCGCCATCGCCACCTGGCGCGGGCGCGCCACCGAGCGGCTGCGCCGCTTCGACAGCATGTCGGACATCTTGATCTTGTAGTACTCGGCCACCGTGCGCTGGATGTTGTCGAGGCTCACCTGCTTGTCCTGCGCCGCGAGCAGATCCTTGAGCGACTCGCGCACCAGGTCGAGGTCGATGCTGCGAGCGGTGAACTGGGCGTTGGCGACGATGCGCTTGAGCGCGCCCTCGAGCTCGCGCACGTTGGAGCGGATGCGCTGGGCGACGAAGAACGCGGCCTCCGGCGGCAGACGCACGCCGGACTGCTCGGCCTTCTTCATCAGGATCGCGACGCGCGTTTCCAGTTCCGGCGGTTCGACCGCCACGGTCAGGCCCCAGCCGAAACGCGACTTCAGGCGCTCCTCGAGGCCGTCGATCTCCTTCGGGTAGCGGTCGCAGGTCAGGATCATCTGCTGGCCGCCCTCGAGGAGCGCGTTGAAGGTGTGAAAGAACTCCTCCTGCGAGCGATCCTTGCGGGCGAAAAACTGGATGTCGTCGATCAGCAGCGCATCGACGGAGCGGTAGAAGCGCTTGAAATCGTTGATCGCGTTGAGCTGCAGCGCCTTGACCATGTCGGCGACGAAACGCTCCGAGTGCAGGTAGACGATCTTCGCGTCCGGGTTCTCGGCGAGCAGCGCGTTGCCGACCGCGTGCATCAGGTGCGTCTTGCCCAGGCCCACACCGCCGTACAGGAACAGCGGGTTGTAGGAACCGCCGGGGTTGTCGGCCACCTGCTGGGCGGCGGCCCGCGCGAGCTGGTTCGACTTGCCCTCGACAAAAGTCTCGAAGGTGTAGTTCGGTATCAGGTAGTGCTGGTGCTTGATCGCGCCCTCGACCTGCACAGAGCGCGGCGACTCGCGGCGCGCTGCGGCGGGCGTCGGGGCCGGCGCCGGCGACGCGGGCTGTGCCGCCGTCGGCCGGCTTACGCCCGGCATGCGCTGGCCCGGGTCGCCGCGCAGCACGTCGAGTTCGACGCTGACGATCGAACCGGCGCTTTCCTCGCGCACCAGGCTGGTGATGCGGTCCAGGTACTTGTCGCGCACCCAGTCCTTGACGAAGCGGTTCGGCGCCAGCAGCTGCAGCTGGCTGTCCGCGCGTGCGACGCGCAGCGGCCGGATCCAGGTGTTGAATTGCTGCGCGGGAATCTCCGACTGCAGGCTCTTGATGCAGTTCTGCCAGGTCACGTCCATGGTGACATCGATCCTCTCGTCTCCTGTGCGGAGATCTTGTGTTCTAAACGGTCGACGGCGTCGATTCTGGGCCCGCCCCGAGTTATTCACTGAAGCGGAGCGCCAGTGTAATGCGTACGCCTCGGGTTATCCACACCTGCGTTGCGGGCATTTTCGGCCAATTTATATTTATCTAATAAAATCAGCGTTTTATACCAATGTAAAACATTCCGACAGCCGCCGGGGACGACAACCGCTCGCCATCCGGTTTGTGTATAACTTGTTAATAGAAACTGGGCAAGATGTTGGCGAGCGTTGCAAAATCAGGGGATAGCCGCTTCACGGCCATGCGCCGAAGGGGCGCCCTGCGGCTCCAAACCGCTGATTCGGCGGGGGAAAACCGGAACCTTCGGCGGGCCCGGCCGGTCGGTGGCGGCGACCTCGTGGGCCGGTCCGCGTCGAATCGCGGCGAGGGGACGGCGCACGGCGCCGCATACGGGCCCGGCGACGCTTTGGCAATAGTTGCCGGTAAATTGAACTGGGGGGCGCTTTTCTCTACAATTCGCGCTCTTTTTCGGTGCCCCGCCGGGCGCCGACACTTTTCGGGCATCGAGCTATGAAACGTACGTTCCAACCGAGTGTTCTCAAGCGCAAGCGCAATCACGGCTTTCGCGCGCGCATGGCGACGCGTGCCGGTCAGCAGGTCATCAAGCGCCGCCGCGCCAAGGGTCGCAAGCGTCTCAGCGCCTGAGCCGGGCCCGTGCATGGCCGGCGCCCGCTTTGGTAAAAGCCAGCGCCTGCCGAACGCCGCCGCGTTTTCGGCGGTCTTCAAGGCCAGCGAACTGAGAGCAGGCTCCCCGGAACTGCTGCTGCTGGCCCGACACAACGACCTCGAGACGGCACGCCTGGGCGTCATCGTCAGCAAGAAGAACTGCCGACTCGCCACCGGCCGTAACCGTCTCAAGCGACTGATCCGGGAATCGTTTCGACACCAGCAGGACGCGTTGCACGGACTCGACATCATCGTGCTGGTCAAGCGCGGCCTGGCGGAACGGGACAACGGACAAGTCAACGAGCAACTGGACCGGGCATGGAATCGACTGCTGAAGCACGCGAGCCGCAACGACGCACGATCCCGGTCCTCGCGCTGACCGGCCTGATCCGCCTGTACCGCCTGATCCTCA
>CAZOUC010000152.1:0-4229 GCA_964582825.1 uncultured Enterobacteriaceae bacterium
TCGCGCTGGTCCTCGTACCAGCGGCGTGCCTGCTCGCGCTGCACGTCGAAGTCGCCGGCCATGCGCTTCGAATTGGAAAAGGTCGGCGGATCGACGAAGGCGAGATCGAAGCGGCGGTCCGTTTCCGCCAGCCAGCGTCGGCAGTCGGCACGCTGCAGTTCGTGCTGCGGCGCCCCCAGGCCGTTCAGCGCCAGGTTGCGGGCCGCCCAGTCGAGGTACACCGGGGACAGATCGACGCTGACCGACCGGGCCGCGCCGGCCAGGCCGGCCTGCACCGTTGCCGCTGCGGTGTAGCAGAACAGGTTGAGCAGGTCCTTGCCGCCCGCGAGCTGCGCAAGGCGGCGCCGCATCGGCCGGTGATCGAGGAACAGGCCGGTGTCGAGGTAATCCCACAGGTTGACCAGCAGGCGCGCCGGGCCCTCGCGCACCTCGATCCAGTGGTCGGTGTCGGCCTGGCGCGTGTACTGGCGGGACGTGCCGCGCTGGCGCTCGCGGCGCTTGCGCACGATGCGCTCGGCCGGTACGTCCAGTGCCTCGGGAATCGCCCGCAGGACCTCCTGCCAGCGACTGCGCGCCTGGGCGGGATCGACGCTGGCCGGCGGCGCGTACTCGGCGACCTGCAGCCAGTCGCCGTAGACGTCGACCGCCACCGCGTATTCGGGCATGTCGGCGTCGTAGAGGCGGTAGCAGTCGGTCTGTGCCGCGCGCAGCCAGCGCGCAAGGCGCCGGCGGTTCTTGCGAAGACGGTTGGCGAACATGCGCGCGCCCTCGCTCAGGGGCGCCGGTGCCGATGCGGCGTCGCGGCACGCTGGCTCGCGGTCCGTATCGCCCGCCGGGTCCGCCACCTGCAGGCGGCAGTCCAGAGCGCCATTGCGCAGGCGGTAGCTGCGCCCGCGCGGCAGATCGGCGGCACGCAGCAGGTCGTCGTCTGCCGAGAACAGGGCCACCCGCCAGGCGCCGAAGCCCTGCCGCCACAGGTCGCCGAACTGCCGGTACAGGTCCTGCAGGCTGTCGCTGCCGCCGAGGCGCTCGCCGTAGGGCGGGTTGGCGATCAGCAGGCCGGTCGCCGGCAGCGGCGGCAGCCGGCTGCAATCGCCCAGCTCGCGCTGCGCCAGCGCGACATGGCCGTCGAGCTCCGTGCGCCGCAGGGCTTCGCGGGCGAACTCGAGAACGGCCGCGTCGCGGTCGGCGCCGGCGATCGGCGGCAGCGCAGCCAGCCCGGCGATCCGGCGCCGGTCCGCCTCCTCGCGCAGCCGCCGCCAGCCGGACGCATCGTGTTCCGGCCAGCGCTCGAAGGCGAAGTCGCGCCGCAGGCCGGGGGCGACGTCGGCCGCCATCAGCGCGGCTTCGACCAGCAGGGTTCCGCTGCCGCACAGGGGATCGTACAAACCGCCGCCGGCGGCGGCGATCGCCGGCCAGCCGGCACGCCACAGCAGGGCCGCGGCCAGTGTTTCCTTCAAAGGCGCTGCGCCGGCCTGCGGCCGGTAGCCGCGCTGGTGCAGAGGCACGCCGACGAGATCCAGGGAGAGCGTCAGCAGTTTGCCCTGCAGGCGGGCGACGATGCGCAGGTCCGGATCCTGGCTGTCGACGTCCGGGCGCATCCCGCGCACCGCGCGCAAACGGTCGACGACCGCGTCCTTGACTCGCTGGGCGCCGAACACGGAGTTGCGCAGGGTCGCGGAACGACCGATGAAGTCGACCGCCAGGGTCATGCCTGGCGCGAAGTGCCGCTCCCAGGGGTAGTCGACACAACTCGCGTGCAGCCGCTCGGCGTCGTCCGCCTCGAAGCGGCCGACCTGCCACAGCACCCGGCTCGCCAGGCGCGACCACAGGCAGCAGCGCCAGGCGAACTCGAGGTCGCCGCGCAGGGCCACACCGCCGCGACCGGGGCGCGGATCGCAGTCACCCAGGCCCGCCAGCTCCTCGGCCAGCAGGGCTTCGAGGCCGACCGGGCAGGATGCGAACAGCCGCAGTCGCCGCTTTGTTAAATTTTTATTACCAGGCAAGATATCCACCCCAAACGATATGTCGAAATGATAATCGACAGCATGGAGCGCTTTTGTTTTGATGATCCTCGGGCACTTGCCCTCCCTGTTTGCCGTTCACCATCGGCGCCTTTTCCTGGATTCGGCGCCACGGCCAGGGTCGCCAGCCACCAGCCCCGAGAGGAGGGTCGCATGAGACGAAAAAAGCGCGATATGGAGTCCAGAGCCTACCAGCGTGGTTACCTGGCCGGTCTGTCCGGCCGGTCCCTCGAAAAATGTCCCTTTGAGGCCAGACCGGTGCGAATGCGCTGGGTGGAAGGCTGGCGGGCGGGTCGTGCCGACCTGAACGACGGCCTGATTGGCGTCTCGGGCGTGCATCGCCTTTCCGTCTGAACCCGTTCCAGAACACGATACCGGACAGGGGCCGCAACAGCGGCCCCTGTTTTTTTGCGCGTCAGAACCGGTACTGCAGGCCGGCACGCCATTCACGGCCCGGACCGCCGGGCACTTCGGCCAGATTGCGACGCACGTACTCCGGGTAGCGGTAATTCGCGTCGAACAGGTTCATGGACGGTCTGCTCCCCTTGCCCTGCGGGCTGCCGCGATCGCCGCGGCGGCTTCTCCGGCCAACCCCGGACCTTGATACACCAGGCCGGTGTACAGTTGCACGAGATCGGCACCGGCGGCGATACGACGCACCGCGTCGTCCGCGCACATGATGCCGCCGACACCGATCAGCGGCAGTTCACCGGCAAGCCGTTCGGCAAGGTGGCGCGTCACCGCCTCGGCCCGCGCGGTCAGCGGGGCACCCGACAGGCCACCCGCCTCGTCGGCGTGGCGCAGGCCCTCGACGTGCTCGCGGGACAGGGTCGTGTTGGTGGCGATCAGTCCGTCGACGCGCGCCCGGCGCACGGCGTCGGCGATCCCGTCCAGGTCCTCGGGCGCCAGGTCCGGCGCGATCTTGACCAGCAGCGGCACCTGGCGGCCGTGGCGGTCGCGCAGGCGCTCACGCGTTTCCAGCAGGGCGGCCAGCAGTCCGCGCAGCGGTTCCCCGAACTGCAGGTCACGCAGCCCGGGCGTGTTCGGCGAACTGAGGTTGACGGTCACGTAGGACGCCAGGGGGTAGACTTTTTCCAGGCACAGGCGGTAGTCGTCCACGGCCCGTTCCGCGGGGGTGTCCCGGTTCTTGCCGATGTTGATGCCGAGAACGCCGTCCCAGGCCGCCTCGCGCACGCGCTCGCAGAGGTAGTCGACGCCGCGGTTGTTGAAGCCCATCCGGTTGATCAGGCCGCGGGCCGCTGGCAGCCGGAACATGCGCGGCGCCGGGTTGCCCGGCTGCGGGCGCGGCGTCACGGTGCCGATCTCGAGGAACCCGAAACCGAGTGCCGCGAGCGCGCGGATGTGGTCGCCGTTCTTGTCCAGGCCAGCGGCGAGACCGACGGCGTTGGGAAACCGCAGGCCCATCAGCTCGCAGGGATCCGCGACGGTCCGGCCGGCGGCGAGCCGGGTCAGGCCCAGGCGCTGCAGGGCGTCGAGGCCGGCCAGGGTCAGGTCGTGGGCGAACTCACCGGGCAGTCGCAGCAGGACCGGGCGCAACAGCGCGTACATTCAGCACACTCTCTCTATTCGCTCCAGGCGATGACCGGCGTCGTAATGGATCCGGAACGTCCCGTAGACGCCGTCCCGGTCGACAAAGGGCCGCAGGATGTTGGCGGGGAAGCGTACCACGCGACCGTCACGGCTGGTGGCGACCACGTCCTGCACGTCGCCGCGGTACAACAGCTTCAGACGCTCCGCGGACAGCGCGAGGTCCACGAGCAGGCTGTCGCCCACGCTCAGCCGCCGATGTCCCGGGCGAGCTCGAGGAGGCCACGCACCGCCACGGCGTACATGGCGTACTCCTGCGCGTTGCTGGAGCGAATCTCGGCGATCATGCGCTTCCAGTTCACCAGTTCGTGCTGATGCGCCTCGAGCCAATCGTCGACACCGCTCGCGGCCTCGCTGTCGAAGTCCTCGCACTGCAGCACGCGGCTGCAGATCGACCGGGTCTGCCAGTCGAGCTCGTCGAGGAAGGACTCGCGGGCCATCGCCTGCCAGTAGTTGTCGACCGGCAACTGGGTGATCTGCTTGGCGAACCAGTACAGGTCGAGACGGTCGACAAGCTCGAAGTCTATACGCGCGACCCGGGCTGGCGGCAGCCCGTTCGCCTGCGGCGTGGACGCCGACTCGCCCGAGCCGTCGTCG
>CAZOUC010000152.1:4239-5174 GCA_964582825.1 uncultured Enterobacteriaceae bacterium
CGGCAGCCCGTTCGCCTGCGCGGCGTCGATCACGCCGAGCAGGCCCACCGTGGCCCGCGTGGCCGAGGTACGAGCCGCCAGTTCCGGGGGAACACCGGCCTCGATCGCGGCGCTGTAGCGGGCGTCGTAGCTTTCACGCTGCAGCCCCTGCAGCAGGTCGCCCAGCTGCGCCGAGAGTTCGTTGAGCGGCGCGGCAAAACGCCCCACGGTGTCGCCGAGGTCGACCAGCAGCGCCCGGTTGCGCAGCAGCCAGCGGGTGGCGAGACGAATCTGGCGCTGCACGCCCACCATCAGCTTCAGCTGCTCGTCAGCCTCGACCCGGTAGTCGAGCGCCTCGATTTCGGCCCAGAGATCGCGCAGACCGTACACGTCGTGAGCGACCACGTAGGCCCGGATGATGTCCGTTTCGCTCGCCGCCGTGGTCTCCGCCAGCCGGTTGATGAAGTTCAGCCCCATCAGGTCGACCACGTCATTGGCGATCTGCGTCGCGGCGATCTCGCGGCGCAGGCGGTGACTGCCCATCCGCTCCGGGAACTGCTCCTGGATCTGGCGCGGAAAGGCATGCCGGACACTGGCCGCGAGGAATGGGTCGTCGGGCAGGTCCGACTCGTTGATCAGCTGCTTGAGCCAGCCCTTGACCGACGAGACCAGCACCGACAGCTCGGGCGCCGTGAGGCCCAGACCTTCGTTGCGGCGGTCCTGCAGGGTCTCGTCGTCGGGCAGGAACTCGAGCGCCCGGTCGAGGTGCCGCGTTCCCTCCATGGCGCTGATCAGGCGCCGGTACTCGTTGATGCGGCGCGCCGACTCCGACGCGGCGATGCTGATCGCCTGCGTCTGCTTGTAATTGTCGGCCAGCACCAGGTGCGCGACGTCCTCGGTCATCGACTCGAGCAACTGCACGCGCTGCTTCTCGGTCAGGTCACCGTCCGCGCGCA
>CAZOUC010000152.1:5184-6227 GCA_964582825.1 uncultured Enterobacteriaceae bacterium
CGCTCTTCGACGCTCAACAGCTCCCGCTCGATGGCCGCGTTGAGCAGGATCTTGATGTTGACCTCGTGGTCCGAGCAGTCGACGCCGGCGGAATTGTCGATGAAATCGGTGTAGCAGCGCCCGCCGTGCAGGCAATACTCGACGCGGCCCAGCTGGCTCAGACCCAGGTTGCCGCCCTCGCCCACCACGCGGCAGCGCAGTTCGCGACCGTCGACGCGCAGGGTGTCGTTGGCCTTGTCGCCCACATCGGCGTGGCTCTCGGTGCTGGCCTTGACGTAAGTGCCGATACCGCCGTTCCACAGCAGGTCGACCGGCGCGCGCAGCAGGGCCGACACCAGGTCGTTCGGTGTCAGCCGATCCGCCTCGATGCCGAAGCGGGCCTTCATCTGCGGGCTGATCTCGATCGACTTGGCGGCCCGACTGAACACGCCGCCGCCCGCCGAGATCAGGCTGCGGTCGTAGTCGTCCCAGCTCGAGCGGGGCAGTTCGAACAGGCGCCGCCGCTCGCTGTAGGACCGGGCTGCGTCGGGCTCCGGGTCGATGAAGATGTGCAGGTGATTGAAGGCCGCCACCAGGCGGATGTGCTCGGACAGCAGCATGCCGTTGCCGAACACGTCACCGGACATGTCGCCGATGCCGACCACGGTGAAGTCCTCGCTCTGCACGTCGAGACCCATCTCCCGGAAGTGGCGCTGCACCGATACCCAGGCGCCGCGGGCCGTGATGCCCATCTTCTTGTGGTCGTAGCCGTTGCTGCCGCCGGATGCGAAGGCATCGCCGAGCCAGAAGCCGTATTCTTCCGCGATCGCATTGGCGATGTCTGAAAAGGTCGCCGTGCCCTTGTCGGCCGCCACCACCAGGTAGGTGTCGTCCTCGTCCTTGCGGACGACGCGCAGCGGCGGCTCGACGCGGTCGCCGACCAGGTTGTCGGTCACGTCCAGCAGGCCGCGGATGAAGGTCCGGTAACAGGCCACGCCCTCGCGCTGCACCTCTTCACGACTGGCGTTGACCGACAGCTGCTTGGCAACGAAGCCACCCTTGGC